>DATJOK010000120.1:0-43850 GCA_035507155.1 Allostellaceae bacterium | reverse complement strand
CAGTTCGTGCATAAAGGTGATCTCTTGCTGGTGATCGATCCGACTAACTATAGGATCGCCGTCAGCCTCGCCGAGGCGGCGGTGCAGCAGGCCCAAGCCAGCGCGCAGAACGCGGCAACGCAGGCAAAGCATCGACAGGAGTTGACCGACCTGGCCGTCACCTCGGAGCAGCGGCAGACCTATGCAACGACGGCGATGGTTGCCCAGGCCAAGGCTCAGCAAGCGCTTGCCAATCTGGAGCAGGCGCGAGTCAATCTCAAGCGGACCCAGATCCGCTCGCCGGTCAATGGTTGGGTCACCAATCTGACGGCGCAAGTCGGCGATTACGCGAATGCCGGCCAAAGCAGGATCTCGTTGGTCGATGCCGATTCATTTTGGGTTGACGGCTATTTCCAGGAAACAAATCTCGGCCCTATCCATATCGGCGACCCGGCCGAGATCGAGCTGATGGGCTACCGCGATGCCTTGCATGGTCATGTCGAAAGCATCGCACGAGCAATCAACGTCGCAAACGCCCAACCCAACGGGCAGGGGGTTGCAATGGTCAACCCGATCTTCACTTGGGTGCGTCTGGCTCAGCGCATTCCGGTGCGCATCAATATCGATCCAGTGCCGCCGGGCGTGGTTCTGGTGACCGGGATGACTGCCACCGTGCAAATCGATCCGGGCCCGCGCTCGGCCGCCGAATGAATACGGCGGTCAAAAGCAGCAGCAAACGAGCCACGCATTTCCGTTATGGCTCGGTGGGTGCGATGGGCACACGGAGAAGGTTTTCATGGGGCGCACGATAGTGGGAATGACGGGCGGTTCGAATACCTATCCAGATGTGCTGAGTGATTACAAATAGCAACCCTAAAACGGAGGGCCTCATGCGATACCGGCCAAGCAGTAGCAGGTCCGTGTGACGCCGTTTCGGCCTGAGAGCGCTTTTCTCTCCGACGTGGCCAAGCGCCATCATTGCCCGACTGTCAGCCACAGACCGAGTCCGGCTCCCGAGGTGCGATGACCCAGCCGTTGTCGAGCGCCATGGGCGTTTCACGAACGCAGCGAAGCACAAGCCGAGGGGGCCAGCAGGGGCGTCAATCGTTGCGCCGAAGCACATTCGATGGATCGTGGCTCCATGCGGGAAGAGTGGCGCGCAGAGAGTGGCTGATGAAGGAGACGAGATTAGGGGCAGTTTCGCGTGTCAAAAACGTGCCAATCGGCGCCCACCTTTTATCCTATAGCGTATGGTTTGGGGGTCCGATCCAAGCAGCGTTCTAGCCCTAGACCTCTGTCGCTATCAGGAATTGTCGGTGGTTTCGGGTCCCCGCAACCAAAAGCCAGCCCCGATCCTCGGCACAGGATCGGGGCTTTTGTATTGCGAGAAAGCGACGCGACAGCGGCCGAGCGCGGCTATCCCCCTCCGCTACTCTACTCCCGTGGCCCGAGGAAGTCGGTGATCGCGCCGGCGGGCACCTTGCTGTAGAGGCCGCCGCGGCTTGCCGCTGTGCCGGTGAGGCGATGGAGCGCCACCGCCATCTCCGCCCCCTTGAGGACGGTCGCGATCCCCTCGAGAACCACGGCACCGCCGACCGCGAATGGCTGCTCGCGGGCGAAGAGCAGCATCGGCAGGCCGCCGGCGGGGATCAGCACGTCGGCGCCCGAGGCGATCAGCGGCTCCACTTGAGCCGCGAAATCCGCCCGCACCGACCGGTACTCGCTCTCGTCGGCGAAGGCGCGCATGAAGCGCGGCAGATCGGCGTGGATGGCGCGAACGCCGGCAGCGCGCCGCTCCAGGCCGTGGCGGATGATCTGCTCCTCGTGCCAGGGCACGAAGACGGGATCGATGGTGACGAGGCCGAAGCGCCGGCCGATCGAGCAGGCGCGCAGCATCGCCGCCTCGCCGAGGCTGATGACCGGAATCTCCACCGTGCCGCGGCACTCGACGAGGCCGGGCTCCTGGAAATGGCCGATGACGAAGGCGTCGTAGCCCTCGCGCTCCGCCCGCAGCGCATAGCGGATGGTCTGGTCGGCGCAGCGGAACTCGGTCAGCGGATGGAAGAAGCGATCGGGCGGCGAGATGCCATGGACGTCGACGGTGACGCCGGGCGCCGCCAGCCGCTGCAGCCGCTCGCGCAGCCGATCCATGTAGGGCGCCTGCGCCTCGGGATCGACGAAGCTCTGATACCAGATCCGCACCGGTGCGGCGGCGTCCTTGCCCATCTCGCTCTCCCTCCCGATCCTGCGCGGCCGCGGTTTCCGCGCAAACCGCGCCCCTCATCGCTTCCGGCGCGACGAGGACACGCCATGCCGCGGACTGTAGGGACTGAGCGGATTGGCGTCGAGATCCACCTCCTCGACGCAAAGCTGCGGCCGCTCATGGCTGGCGCCCGCATGCCAGGGGCCGTCGCGCAGCCGGACGTCGCTGACCTTGGCGAGCCGAAGACACTTCCATTGGCCTCCTGGCGGCAAGCCGCTCCTGCTCTCGCCGGCGAACTGATAGGTGAGCGCCATTTCGCGTCCCCTCGTGTGGCCGAGGATGATCGGGCAGAGCTCGCGGCGATATCCGCCATAGAGGCACAGGATCTGCTTGCGCTCCAGGATGGCGCGGACGAACAGCTCGTAGGTCGAACTCGGCACGACGTCTCCCCAGGCCGCGAAGCGCCCTCGATGACACGCCGATGGGGGGTCGAAGGATCGCTCGTGGCAACATTCGGCAGTGACCATAATCCGGTTTGCATGCGGCCGCCGCTCACGTGGCGGTCGCTTATTTCTCACTCGCGCCCTCGGCTGGAAATGGGCAACCTGGACTGGTAGTCTCGTTCCGCTCGTCCCTACTTTTCGGCAGGTGAGTCCGGCTTTGTCGGCGCAACAGGAAGCCTCGCGCGCGCCCAGCGGCTCCGCATCGCCGCACGTCGACGTGCTGGTCATCGGCGGCGGTCCTGCGGGATCGACGATCGCGGCGCTGCTCGCCGAGCGCGGCCGGCGCGTGCTGCTGGTGGAGAAAGACCGGCATCCCCGTTTCCATATCGGCGAATCCCTGCTGCCGCTCAACTTGCCGCTCTTCGAGCGCCTCGGCGTGAAGGAGGAGATCGAGCGCATCGGTATGGTCAAGTACGGCGTCGAGTTCGTCTCGCCCTATCATGGCCGGGCGGTCAGCCGCGAATTCTCGCAGGCCTGGGACAAGTCCCTGCCCTATTCCTACCAGGTGCGGCGCTCCGAGTTCGACCATGTGCTGCTCAGGAACGCCGCCGCCAAGGGGGCAGAGGTCATCGAGGGATCGCGGGTGACCGAGGTCGGGTTCCCGGCGGCAGGCGGCGCAGCGGTCAAGGCGCGCGACGAGAATGGCGCCGAGCATTGCTGGAATGCGGATTTCCTCGTCGACGCCTCCGGCCGCGACACCTTCCTCGCCGGCCAACTCGGCTTCAAGCAGCGCAATCGCAAGCACGACAGCGCGGCGATCTTCGGGCATTTCACCGGCGCGCGGCGGCTGCCCGGCAAGGCCGAGGGCCATATCAGCATCTTCTGGTTCGATCACGGCTGGTTCTGGTTCATCCCGCTCGCGGACGGCAGCACCAGCATCGGCGCGGTCTGTCCACCCGCCTATTTCAAATCGCGCAAGACCGATCTCGCCAGCTTCTTCATGAGCACGATCGCGCTCTGTCCAGCGATCGCCGATCGCCTGAAGGACGCGACGCTCGCCTCGCCGGTCACCGCCACCGGCAATTATTCCTACAGCGCCGATCGCATGGCCGGGCGCAGCTACATCCTGGTCGGTGATGCCTACGCCTTCATCGATCCCGTGTTCTCGACCGGCGTCTATCTCGCGATGACCAGCGGCTTCCTCGGTGCCCAGGCCGTGGAGGCCTGTCTGCGCGCGCCGGAAAAGTCCGCGCAGGTGCTCAAACGCTACGAGAGACGGGCGCGTCGCGGCCTCAGGGCCTTCACCTGGTACATCTACCGGATCCGGCAGCCGGCGTTCCGCGATCTCTTCATGTCGACGCGAGCGCCGCTGCGCGTCGACGAGGCGGTGCTCTCGCTGCTCGCCGGCGACGTGTTCCGCCGCGCCGACATCGGCTGGCGTCTCGCTCTCTTCAAGTTCTTCTACTACGCGAACAGCCTCATGTATCTCAGGACCTTCCTCCGCGAGCGGCGGATGCGCTCGCGGAGCGCCGGGCTCGAGCTCGCCGGCTGAGACGCACGCGGGGCGGAGGATCCTCATGCAGTCGCCTTCGAGCTCCGCCGTCAAGCGGGCCCGCCTGTCGGAGAGCCGCGCCTCCGGCGCGACAACGCTCAATCCGCTCCTGGCGATGCTCGCCGGTGCCTACGAGCACCTGCTCTTCTACGCGCTCTTGGCGCTCTTCGGTCTTCTAAGCCTCTCCTGGAGCGCGCTTGCCGCGCTGCTCTATCCGTTGCTGCCGCGCCGCCTCGGCGAGCCGCTCGGGCAATTCGCGATCATGGCCGGTTTTCGCGGTTTCCTTGCCGCAATGCGCGCGACGGGCGTCCTCCGCTGCGATCTCAGCGCGCTCGACGGGCTCGCCGCCGCGGGTCCGCTCGTCGTCGCGCCCAATCATCCCTCGCTGCTCGACGCGGTGCTGGTGCTCTCGCGGCTGCCGAACGCCGTCTGCGCCGCGAAGGCGGAGATCTGGGACAACCTGTTCCTCGGCGGCGGCGCCCGTCTCGCCGGCTTCATCCGCAACGATTCAGCGCCGAAGCTGGTGCGCGAGGCGGTGGGCCAGGTGCGGCGCGGCCGGCCTTTCCTGATCTTCCCCGAGGGCACGCGGACGACCGCCCATCCGCTCGGCCGCTTCAAGGGCGGCTTTGCCCTCATCGCCAAGCGCGCCGGCGCGCCGGTGCAGACGGTCTTCATCGAGACGGACTCGCCCTTTCTTTCGAAGGGCTGGCCGCTGTTCAGGAAACCGGAATTCCCGCTGATCTACCGCGTGCGTCTCGGCGATCGCGTTGCCGTCGAGGGCGATGTGCACGCGGTTGTGGCCGGGCTTCGCGGCTATTACCAGCGGGAGCTCACGGACAGTATGCCGCGGCGAACCGCGCCTGCGTGAGCGACGCGTCCGCCACCCACCTGCTGCTGATCCCCAGCTACAACACCGGACCCAAGGTGCTGGAGACGGTGATGGAGGCGCGCCGGCAGTGGACGCCGGTCTGGGTGGTGGTGGACGGCAGCGACGACGGCTCGGGTGAGGCGCTGCTGCGTCTGGCCGGGCGCGATCCCGGTCTCAGGGTGATCGTCCGGCCGAGGAACGGCGGCAAGGGCGCGGCGGTGCTGGACGGGCTGCGCGCAGCGGAAGCGGCGGGATTCACCCATGTGCTCACCATGGACGCCGACGGCCAGCATCCAGCGCCGTCGATCCCGGAATTCATGGCGCTGTCGCGCGCCCATCCAGAAGCGATGATTCTTGGTATCCCCGCCTTCGACGGCAGCGCGCCGCGGCTCCGGGTGGTCGGGCGGCGGATCTCCAACGGCTGGGCCAATCTCGAGACCCTCTGGGTCGGCGTCGGCGATTCCCTCTTCGGCTTTCGCGTCTATCCCTTGCATGACCTTCGCGCGGTGATGGAGCGCACGCGCTGGATGCGCCGCTTCGATTTCGATCCCGAGGCCGCGGTGCGCCTCAGCTGGCGTGGGGTTCCGGCCATCAACCGGCCGGCGCCGGTCCGCTACTTCCGCCCGGAAGAGGGCGGCGTCTCGCATTTCCGCTATCTCCGCGACAACCTGCTGCTGACCGGCATGCACACGCGGCTGATGATGGGTTTCCTGGCGCGGCTGCCGCTGCTGATCGCGCGCCGGCTCAGATCATCCCGCCGTTGATCGAGACGATCTGGCCGGAGATATAGGCCGCGCGGTCGGAGGCGAGGAACTCGACGAGATCGGCGACCTCTTCCGGCGTCCCCGCCCGCTTCATCGGCACCAGCTGGTCGACGATCTCCTTGCTGAAGACGCTCTCGGTCATCGGCGAGGCGATGATGCCTGGCGCTACGGCGTTGACGGTGATCCCGCGGCTCGCGAGTTCGAGCGCCAGGCTGCGCGTCGCGCCGTGGAGACCGGCCTTGGCGGCGGCATAGTTCACCTGGCCGCGATTGCCGACCAGCGCCGAGACCGAGGAGATGTTGACGATGCGGCCCCAGCGGGTGCGGATCATCGGCAGCAGCAGCGGCTGGCTGACGTTGAAGAAACCGTTGAGGGAGACGTCGATCACCCGCGACCATTGTTCGTGGCGCATGCCGGGCATCACCGCGTCGTCGTGAACTCCCGCGTTATTGACCAGGATCTGGATCGGGCCGGCCTCCAGCAGGGTCTCGAGCGCCGCCGCGGTGGCGGCGGGATCCGTCACATCGAAGACGACGGCCTCGGCGGAGCCGCCGGCGGCGTCGATCTCCGCGGCGAGCGCCTGCGCCCGCGCGACGCCGCCATGAGCGTGGATAGAGACGTGGTGGCCGGCGGCGGCGAGCCTGCGGCAGATCGCGGCGCCGAGTGCGCCGCTGCCGCCGGTGACCAGCGCGCGCTTCACGGCGCCCCAGCGTCGAGGACGACGGCGGCGCGTCCGCTCAGGAGCAGGGTGCCGCCGCACGCCAGCGAGAAGCGATAGATCACCTGCTGCGCATCGCCCATCAGATGCTCCGCGGTAATGATCAGATCGCCTTCGAGGTGGTCGAGCCGTCCAACCGAACACCTGACGTCGCGGAGGCTCGCGAGAAAGCCGGCCTGCGGCTTGCGGCCGACGCCGCCAGCCAGCCGCCCATGCGCTGCCATGGCCTGCGCCGCGAATTCGATGCCGCAGAGCGCGCCCAGGCCACTCTCGCGCCGCATCGGATTGTCCTCGGCGCGATGCCGGGTGGAGAGGCAGCGGATCGAGGTCTGGTCCCATTCCAGCACGCGGTCCAGCAGGCACATGGTGCCGGCATGAGGGATCAGCGCCGCGATCTCCTCGCGGCCAATCATTCGCGCGCCGCGATCGGCGGTCGATCGTCGCGGATGCCGAGGAGGCCCGCTGCGACCGGTTCCAGCGAGAGGCGAAGCTCGAGGTCGGGAAGATAGTCGAGAACGATGGATGCCGGCTCCCGGCGCGCTAGCGCGGCCAGTAGCGGCAGGCTGCGTGCCGCCGGCGTGCTTCGCCGCAGCGCTTCCAGCGCCTCGTCGGCCATCGGCGAGGGATTGCCGGCGGCTCGCCGCGGCGCCACGTCGATGCTCGCCAACGACATCTGGGTCGGCCAAGGCGTCAGGACGAGGCCGAGGCCGAAGAGCGCGCCGACCGCGCGCACGCTGTGCAGCGGCTCGGGATACGAGAGGTCGTAGGCGATGAGGCCGACCGCGCGCTCCTCCGCCGTCGCCTGGCTCGCCGCCTCGAGCAGGCCCGCGCCGAAGCTGGCGTCGAAGGCGCAGAGGCTGCTGGACGGCGCGTGGGAGCGGGTAGCGATGCTCCAGTAGCCCGCCGGCGCGTTGTGGACGGAGTTGTGGAAGCGGGTCGGCGAGATCTCGCGCTCGTCGGAAGCGAGGCCGCTGAGGATGCCGTGCAGCGTCTCGCCGTCGCCGCCGGAGGAAGTGAAGACGGTCGCGGTCTCCGCCGGATCGCGGCCGGCGTTCGCGAAGGCCTCGGCGCCGACCGCCATCGCGAGCTTCACCGTCAGCACCGTGCGCCGGCGCTCGTTGGCGGGCAGCAACGCGCTCGGCGGCACCACCGCCGGCGCGGCGACGTAGCGCTCAGCTCCCGCCAGCACCGGCCGGCTCGCAGCCCAGCCGCCGAGGCCCGGGCCGCAGAGTCCGACGCCTTCCACGTAGACCCGCACTAGGCCCGCCCGAGCAGTACGCTGCAATTGGCGCCGCCAAAGCCGAAGGAGTTGCTGAGCACCCGGTCGAGCCGGGCGCGGCGGCTTTCGAGGACATAGTGGCTGCGGAAGCTGGGATCGACTGCGCGCGTATGCGGGCTGCCGGGAATGAAGCCGTGCAGGACGGCAAGCGCCGAGAAGATGGCCTCGGTGATGCCCGCCGCGCCGAGGGTGTGACCGGTCGCTCCCTTGGTGGAACTGCAGGGGGTCGCCGCGCCGAAGAGATCGGAAACGGCGCGATCCTCCGCCGCATCACCGATCGTGGTCGCCGTGCCGTGCAGATTGACGTAGTCGATCTGCTGCGGCTGCAGCCCCGCGGCAGCCAGCGCGCGCTCCATCGCGAGCCGCGCGCCAAGCCCCTCCGGATGCGGCGTGGACATGTGATAGGCATCGTTGCTTTCGCCGACACCGAGCACCAGTACCATGTCGTCGCCGTCGACCGCGTCCGGCTTTTCCAGCAGGGCAAAGCCCGCGGACTCGCCGATCGACAGGCCCTTGCGCTCGGCGTCGAAGGGCCGGCAGGGCTCGTCCGACATCACGCTCAGGGACTGGAAGCCGTAGAGCGTGGTGGCGCAGAGCGTGTCCGATCCGCCGACGATCGCAGCGTCGCAGAGGCCGGCAGCGATCATGCGGGAAGCGCTGGCGAAGGCCTTGGCCGTGGTCGCGCAGGCGGAGGAGGCGACGGCGGCCGGACCGGCGAGGTTCAGCGCCCGGCGCACGAAGGCGCCGAGGGAATAGGTGTTGTGCGTCCCGGCATAATCGAACTTCGCCGGCAGCGCGCCGCTGGCGGAATCCCGGTTGCGGAATGCGGTCTCGGTCTCCAGCAGGCCCGAGGTGCTGGTGCCAAGGAAGAGGCCGATGCGGCCGGCGCCGTATTTCTCCCGCGCGGCGGCGACCGCGTCGCGAAATCCGTCCTGGTCGAGCGCCAGCGCGGCGACCCGGTTGTTGCGGCAGTTGAAGCCCTCGGCCTCGCCGGTGAGCGCGAAGTCGTCCGCTTCGCTGATCTGTCCGGCATAGGCGGGAAGCTGCACGTTCTCGAAGGTGCAGGGCCGGAGCCCGCTCTGCCCCTGCCGAAGCGCCGCAACGGTCGTCTCCTGGCCGGCGCCGAGACTGGTTACCAGCGAGAAGCGGCTGAGCGCCAGTGGCTGGATTGTCATGGGAGGCCCGGCTCCCGGCGGCAGGACTGCGACGCGGATGACACCTCCGTCCGCAAATCTGCGGGGATCACGCGATCAGGGGGCAGGGGATGCGCCTTTCCCCGGGTGCGGCTTGACCCAGGCCGCCTCGGAGGACGGGAGGGATGCGAGCTCGGTCGCGACTTTGGCGCTCTCGCGGTCGACATACCCGTAGTAACGCTCATAGAAGCCTGAAAGTTTCGTTTCCGCGTCCACTCTATCACCGTCATGGCGATTGAGAAACGTGGCCAGCGGCTCCCGGTCGCGCTCGATCTGGCGATAGCGGCCGGCGAAATATTGCAGATTGGCGCGCAGGTCGGTGTAGCGCGGCTCGGAGAAGATGCGCCGGAACCAGCCCTTGTAGGGACCGAAGACCGGGTCGTCATAGAAGATCAGGGTGAGGTCGGTGTCATAGACCTCGTTGTCGTGAAAGGCCGGTTCCGCCTCGGCAATGGCGCCGGGCGCCGCCGGCAGCGTCCCCAGCGTCATCAGCGCTTGCCGCGCCGACCGGTCGTCGTAGACCTCGTCGAGATCCCCGATGTCGAAATCGTTCGTCCGTCGCATCACGTTGACGAACTCATTCTTCGGCACCGGGAAGTCGAAGGCGGAGATCAGAATGAAGCGGTTCATCTCCCACTCGTCCCAGATGCCGGCCGCCGCCAGGGCGTTATGAGCGACGTGCGAGCAGTTGTTGGTGAGCACGTTCCATTCGAATTCCTTCTTGCCATCGCGGTACTCGGCGTTGAGGCCGTTCAGATAGTCGACCACGCGAGCCATCCGCGCGCGGTCGAGGGGGACACGGGCGCAGTAGCGGTCGCGGCCGAAGTTGATCGCATAGTCGGTGGCGATCGAGACCTCGTACTTATAGTCGCGCTCCGACATGCCGGCGGGCGCTTGCGCCAGCACCTCGGAATGGAACTCGACGCCGTCGAGGATGCCCTTCGCCTTGGCCTCCGCCTGGGTGCGCGCATAGGCGGCGCGCGTCACCCGCTCGCCCGGCGCCAGGCCGCCGTGGAAGAAGAACTCGCGCCCTTCCGTGGCGATCCAGTTCGCATTCTTGTAATGGGCGTTGACGCTGAGGCCGACGCCGTGCTCGCGCGCCGTGGCGTCGTCGCAGAGGCGGATGTCCGGATAGCCGCCGGGATCGTCGCGGCAGACGCCGTTCAGGTAGAAGACCTCATGGCCGCCCATGCCGCTGCTGATCTCGGCGCCGAAGCCCGGCTTCTTCTTGAGCTCCGAGAGGGCGCAGAGCTCGGCGTAATAGGGATAGAGCGAGGAGTAGACCTGCTCCTCGGAGGCGGTCGGCTCCGTGTTCATGTGCGCCGTGCTGCAGGCGCCGAGCACCAGCGCCCCGCCGAGG
Organism: Allostellaceae bacterium; assembly: GCA_035507155.1. GTDB lineage: Bacteria > Pseudomonadota > Alphaproteobacteria > ATCC43930 > CGMCC-115725 > DASZHJ01. Next base: position 33,491 of record DATJOK010000120.1, on the reverse strand, counting down.
GCCAGCGCATGCCGGACGATCCGCTTCCCTGTGAATTCTTTTCTCACGGACGGCAGCCTAGCATAACCGATATGGGCTTTGGCTAGGGCTTTAACCCCATGCTCAATATGGGACATTCGGCTTTTCTGCACGCCGATCGCTGAGCACGGCGGCGAAGCCGAGGCTGAGGAATGCGCCGATCGCCACAGTGAAGCCGATGTCGTGCAGCACCGGAATGCCCGAGAGCGCGAGCAGGCCGAAGCCGATCACGGTGCAGAGATTGGCGAGTGCCAGCGAGGCGATCGAGCGCTCCCGGTGCTCGCCGCCGCCCTGCCGCTCGAAGAACAGGCTGTAGTTGGAGCCAACGGCGACGATCAGCAAGAGGCCGACAAGATCAAAGATCGAGAGCTTCCGATCGGCTCCGGCGAGGAGCGCCGCGGTGATCGTCACCGCGGCGGCAAGCGGCGATGCCACGGCGAAGACCCGCCGGACCGAGCGGAGGCTCGCGGCCAACAGCAGCAGGACGACGAGGCCGCCGATCAGCGCCAGCAGCACCGCCTCGCGCTGATAGGTCTGCAGCAGCCGGTCAGATTCGGTCTTGAGGTCGACGAAGGTGAGGCCCGGCACGCCGAGGGCGGCGATCGCCGTCGCGACGCCGGAGGGATTACCGACGCCGCGCAACGGCAGCACGGCGGTCCAGCTGTCCCCTCGCTGCAGCAGCAGGGAATCAAGCTTGAGCGCGAAGCTCGGCGGCAGCGTGTCGCGGGTGAGCAACGGCGCCGCCCGGGCGGCGGCCACATCCGCGAGGAAGGGCGCGAAGAGATCGGGCCGGAAGGGCAGACCGGCGAGCGCCTGCTGCAGGCGCGCGCGCAGCACCTCCGGCTCCGGGAGCGCGGCCTTGCGCGCGGCCTGGGTCTTCTTGCTCGGCAGGTAGCGGTCCGGCGCGTCGAAGCCATCGAGGGCGTGCTCGACTACCAGCCCGTCGAGGGCTTGGGAGACCTGCTCGCTCGCCGCCAGCGCCTGCTGCTCGCCGGACCGCGTGAGGACGACCAGGTAGCGAACATCGGGCGCGCCCACTTCCTGGCGGAGGTCGTGATCGAGCCGCTGGTCCGCGGCGGGGATCGGGCTCAGGCTGGAGATATCCCGCTGCCAGAAGCCGCCGCGATGGAGCAGCAGCGACACTGCCGCCGCCACAACCAGCAGCGCGATTACGAGGCGGAGCCAGCGGGCGTTGCGGCTCAAGAGCAGGAGCGGCGGGGCGAAGATGCCGGGATCGACCGCGGCGAAGCCGCGCGGCAGCAGCGCCGGCAGGACCCAGCGGGTGACCGAGACCGCCGCGATCAGGCCGGCGATCGAGAACAGGCCAAGCTGGGCGAAACCGTTGAAGCTCGAGAACAGCATGGCGCTGTAGCCAGCGATCGAGGTGAGGACGCCGAGCCGCAGCGTCGGCCAGATCCGCGCGAGCGTGCTTTCGGGGGTGGTGCCAGGCGCGGTCTGGGTGAAGAGGTAGATGGCATAGTCGACCGCTTCGCCGATCAGCGTCACGCCGAAGCCGAGGGTGATGCCGTGAATGAAGCCGAAGCCCAGCGCCACCGCGGCGATGCCGACGAGCGCGCCGCTCAGCACCGGCAGCAGTCCCATGACCAGCAGCAGGGGCGAGCGATAGGCGAAGAGGAGGAGTCCGGCCACCATGACGGTGGCGAGGATCGAGAAGCGCGTTGCGTCGCGCTCCATGGTCGCCCGGGTGTGGACGGCGAAGACCGCCGGTCCGGTCATCAGCAACTGGGCGCCGGCAGCGTCCGGCACCGCCTGCTTCGCCTGGGCGAATGCGGTCTCGATCAGGCTCAGCGCCCGCTGCTGGCCGTCGATGTCGAAGCCGGCGGCGCGGGTCTCCGCCACCAGGAGAGCGCGATGGTCGTCCGGAGAGAACCAGAGGCCGTCGCGGCTGTGCGGTTCGGCGGCGCCGGTCAGCTCGTTGATGAGGGCGAGCATCTCGCCGGTGGGATCGGCGGCCAGGAACTGCTTCACCAGCATGCCCATGCCGGAGCCGAGCAGCTGCAGATCTTTTTCGAGCGCGTCGCGCAATCCAGCCTCCGAGAAGCGCGTGGCGGTGACGCCGGGGCTCAGGAGATAGCGGTTGCGCCAAAGCGCCTCGCGCTCGGCGGCGAAGGCGCTCTCCTCGCCGTTGTTGACGGAGGGGAAAGCAGCCTCCTTGCGGAGCCGGGCGGCCAGAGCCTTGCTGAGCGCCGCCAGCCGGTCGGTCGGCGCGCCCTCGATCGCCAGCAGGATCAGCCGGGAGACGGCGCCGTTGCGCACCTGGTCCACCAGCACCTGCTGCGCGGTCGAAGGCGCCCGCGGCAGGAAGGCGGACATGTCCGTGCTGATGCTGCTGCGCGCGATCAACGCGGCGGCGATCGCGAGCACCAGCATCCAGACGCCGATCGCGGCACCGCGCCGGCGGCTCATCGCGCGTCTTCGACGATGCTCATCTCGGAGCGGTCGCCGTCGGCCTCCTCGGTCTCCACGGAGGTGATCCGGTTGCCGCTCCCGGCGATGCGGATGGATTGCAGGAATTTCTGCAGCCGCGCCTCTTTCGGCTGAAGGAAGAGATGCCAGTCCTGCGGGCTGCCGCCGAATTGCACGGTATAGAAGCGATCGAGCGCGGGCAGATCACCGGCGAGGGTGGCGCGGATGCCTTCCACCAGGGCGCCGATCTCGGGATGCTCCGCGAGCGAGAGTCTGCGGCTTTGCCCCTCGGTGGTGCCGTCCATGGTAAGCGTGTCGCCATCGATGGCGAAGCGCTCGCGCTTCGGCAGGACGGTGATCTTCTGCACTTGGTCCGGCGCCACGTAGAGCAAGGTGCCGGAGCTGATCAGCGGCTCGGTAAGGACGTGCAGGGTCTTGCGCTCGGTGAATTGCGCCGAGGCGGATTTCACCTGATGCAGGCGCTGCATCAGCTGAGCGAGGCCCCAGCCACCCGACGACTGCTGCGCTCCGACGGGCGGCGCCAGGAGAGCGACGGCGAGCGCAGCGATCAAGCCGAGAAGACCGAACCTCACCCGCATCTCACGCCCAGAAGTCGTAGAAGTTGAACCAATTGAAAGGTGCGTCGCGGCAGTAATGTTCCAGCCGCTCCACATAAAGACGCAGCGTCCGCTCGGCCTCCGCGTCCCGCTGTCCGGCCGACAGATTGCTGGGGTCGGCGAGCGGCTCGAAGAAGACATCGTAACGCCGGCCGCCGCGGTAAAGCCCCAGCATCAGCACGACCGGCCGCCGCAGCAGCGCGGCCATCTGGAAGGGGCCGAGGGGGAACGCCGCGGGCGCGCCCAGAAAGGGCACGCGGAGATGGCTTTCGCCGCCGACGCTCCGATCGGCGAGGATGCCGACGAAGTCGCCGCGCTCCAGCCGCTCGCTGACCGCGATCATCGAATCCGGCCTTCCGAGCGCGATCACGTCCATGGCAAGAGCGGGATTGATCGCGTTCAGGACCGTCTGCACCTTGCGGGCGTTCTCCTCGAACATCACCAGGCTCACCCGCAGGTCGGGCTGCCGGCGCCCCAGCGCCCGCGTCGCCTCGAAGCTGCCGACATGGGCGCCCACCAGGATGCAGCCGCCGGCGCGGCGCAGGATGTCGATGGCAATCTCTTCGCCTTCCACATGCAGGTCGAAGAGATGCAGCTGATCGTTCAGGAAGTAGATCCGGTCGAGAACGCAGGCGGCGAAAGCGTGGTAGTGGCGGAAGATATCGCGCCAGTGCGGCTGGTGCCCGAGCACCCGAGTTAGGTACTGCCGGGAGGCGCGGCGAGAGGCATCGGAGAAGATCAGGAAATAGAGGCAGATCGGATAGAGGATGAGGCGCGCCGCCGGCCGGCCGAGCTTCAGCGCGATCCACGCCATGAACCGGATCAGCGGCAGCGCGCCGCGCTCGATCCGGGTCGTCCACTGCTGCGACGCGCTGTTGCTGGCCGTCACCGAGCGCGGACCTCGATCTGCATCGATCCTGTCAGCACGAGCCGCTCGGTGTCGCGGAGGCGGCACTCGAACTTGATCTCGCCGCCGTCCGTCTCCCAGCGGATCACCACGCCGTCACCGGGGCGGACCGGATGGAGAAACTTCGCCGAGCGGATCGTGCAGCCGGGTGCGTCATTGCCAGGCCCGGCGAGGGCCAGCAGCACCTCGTCCAGCAGCACGGCGCCGGGAATGATGGGATTGCCCGGGAAATGTCCTGCGGCGGTCGGATGATCGCTGGGGAAGCGCAGCTCCAGGGAATGGCGCATGCGCCTAGTCCGCGCCTCGCTGGGACAGCAGCTGGAGGAGGGCGTCGCGCGGCAGCTTGCCGAGCGCGTTGCGCGGCAAGGAGGAGACGAGAAGCACCGGGCGCGGCAGGAAGGCGGCGTCGACGCGCTCGCGCAGCGCCGCCAGGATCTGCCGCGCCGTGAGGCCGGGCGCCACCACCACGGCGATGAGGCGCCGGACCTCGCCGTCATCGTCCTCGGGCATCACGAAAGCGCCGTCCTGCACGCCGGGGATCGCGTTCAGATGATGGTCGAGATAGGCGAGCGAGGTGCGCTTGCCGGCAATGTTGACGAGGTCGGCCATCCGGCCGTGCAGCAGGAAGCGGCCCGGTCCGGCGGGCTCGATGTAGTCCTGCAGCAGCGTCGGCGTCTCGACCGCGGCGCCGCTGGCCCAGGTGCCCTGCTCGTCCTGGCGGAGCGCCACGCCGTCGAGGCAGTGCCACGCGCGCTCCTCGGCGGTGCGGCGGGTGGCGAGCTGGCCGGCCTCCGAGCAGCCGTAGATCTCCAGCAGCGGAGCGCCGAAGCGGGCCTCCGCCTCCTTCGCCAGCGATTGGGTCAGCGGGGCGGTGGCGGAGATCAGCAGATCCGCCGGCGGCGGCGCATCAGGCTCCGCCACCAGCGCCCGGATGTGGATCGGCGTGGTGACGAGAAGCCGCGGCCGGGGCGTCGACGCCAGACAAGCGTGCACATCGGCGGGATAGAGCGGCCGCTCCGCCTGCAGCGCGAGCCCGTGCTGCAGGCCCAGTAGCACCGTCGATTCGAGACCGTAGCTGTGCTGGTGCGGCACCGTGCCGACGATCGTCGCGCCAGCGAGCGCCGCGACGCCCAGCCGGTCGCCGGCGGCGCGGGCGCTGCGCACCAGGGTTCCCCATGATTTGGGCGACGGCTTCGGTCGCCCGGTCGAGCCGGAGGTGAACAGCAGTACCGCCGGGCGATCCGCCGGCAGCATCGGGACGCTGGCGGCGGCGCCGCGGTTGAGATCCTCCGGGTAGCGCAGGGAGGGAAGCATCGCCAGCGGCGCATCGCCGTCGGTCAGGCAATAGAGATCGGGAAAATCCGCGGCCAGGTCGCCGATGAGGCCCGGTCGGTCGTTGGGCGGCATCAGGCTCACCTGCTCGCGGCAGAGCGCCGCGCCCAGGCCGACGGCGAAGCGGTAGCGGTCGGCGCAGAGGTTGAGGACGTTGCGATGGGCGGGGAGCTGCCGGGCAAGCGCCGCGACGTCGGCCAGAAACTCCGCGACGCTGATCGGACGGCCGCGGCGGACGGCGAAGGCGGCGCCGAGGTCGCCGTGCTGGATCAGCGGATAGGCCTCGGCGGCCGACATCAGCCGGAGCTCGCCTGGTTGGAGGCGCTGCGCTTGATGTGCGCGATCATGCGCAGGATGTCGGACCAGCTGTGCCAGGGCGCGTTGCGCAGCACCAGCATGCGCACCGCCTGCTCGCCGGCGAACATCAGCGCGACCGACGGAAGGTTGAGCACGTTGACGAAGAACGACCAGGCGGCGATGGGAGCGAAGAGAAAGAGCGCCAGCGAGGTGGCGAGCTGGGCGGCGAAGAAACCGGACCAGGCCCAGGTGACGCCGCGGGTGTAGCGCACCATGTCGGCGGGGATGTCGTCGCCGTACATCTTGCGGGAGAGTGCCGTGATGAAGGGGTCGCGGCCGCGCCGGAGCGTCGTGCCGAACATGATCAACAGCGCGCTGTATACCAAGGTATGGAAGCACGCGGCCATGACGATGAGACCGACGTCGACGACGTGCGTCAGACCCAGCGCTATGGTGATGCCGGTCCATCGGCCCGTCGCCAGGGCGAGATGGATCAGCAGCGGGCAGATCACCAAGGCGATGAGTAGCCGTCCTTGCGCCCTGGGACCGCCGGCGAGGCGCATTCAGCTCGGCCGATTGAGCTGGATATAGCCGTTGAGGCTGCGCAGCGAGCTGAAGATCTGCCGGTTGTTCTTGTCGTCCGCCCTGAGCTTCACGCCGAACTCCTTCGACACCGCCAGCGCGAGCTCGAGCATGTCGATGGAGTCGAGGCCGAGACCCTCGCCATAGAGCGGCGCGTCGGGGTCGATCTCCTCGGATTTGACCTCCAGATTCAGCGTCTTCACGATGAGCTGGGCCAGGGCGGATTCCTGCGCGTTCTGTTCGTTGTGATCGGTCATGCTCTTTCTGTGTCGCTGTGCTTTGCCCAACTGCCGGATCTGATTTTCAGGCCCCCCACGGCGCCCAGCTCCCGGCCCTCGGTCGACGAGCAGCCGGACATCATCCTCCATGGCCGACTGTTACAGATTTGAAGGGGGATTTCCACCGCCGCGGGAATCTGTGCGAAGTCCGCAAAGCCGTGCGACAGACGCGCGGAAATGCGGGCTTCCGGTCGTTCAGTTCTGGGACGAGCTTGGCGGTGCCGGTGGTGGCGCCGGGGGCGGGGGTGGAGCGGCGGGTGCGCTGCCGTTCAGCTTTTCACCGGCGGCGTTGGCGCCGGCCTTGACCGCATCCCAGGCCTGGATCGCGCCCTGCTTGATGCCCTCGCCGATCCGCTCGGCGCCCTGGCCGATGCTCTGTGCGCCCTCCTTGAACTGATCGCCGACATCGCCGCTCGTCGAGGGGGTGCTGCTGGTCTGTGCGTGGACCGCGCCGCTCGCCAACGCCAGCGCGATCACCGCGATTGGAACCATCGCCGGAAGACGTTTCATGGCCGTGCCCAGGATCTCCGCATTCCGCTTGCCCGGCTGCGGCAATCGCCTCAGCCAAATCGAACTATAGCGCAGCGGGCGGCCCTTGCCATGCGCGAGTGGAAGCAGTAGGGCGTTGATAACAATAGAGTCCTGGCCTCTGCGCTGTGCCAAATTTAGGCTGCCGCGGCCGGCGGCGCCCGCGGTTCGGGAAGATCCGGCGCCTTACCCCGCTGCGGCGGCGAGCTCGGCGAAGCGCGGCTTGAAGACCAGATCCGCCATCGCCTGGGTGCGCTTGATGAGCCGGGGCTCGTCGGGGCCGTAATCGGCGATCGCGTTGTGCATGGTCTGCAGATTGTCCCAGACCAGCACATCGCCCTCGGTCCATTGGTGGGCGTAGCGGAATTCGGGCCGCAGCTGATGCTCGAAGAGATAGGCGAGGAGCGTGTCGCTCTCCTGCTGGGAAATGTCGTCGACGCGCATCGTGTAGCCGGGATTGCAGTAGAGAATCTTGCGGCCGGACAAGGGATGCGTCAGCACCATCGGCTGCGAGACCGGCGGCTTGCGGCGGCGCTGCTCGTCGGTGAGCGGCTTGCGCACCGTGTCGGGACCTTGCCGCCGGCGCATCATCTCCCAGAACTTCTCGAAGTCGTGGGTGGCGGTCATTCCCTCGAGCCCCCGCTTCATCTCCATTGGCAGCGCGTCATAGGCCGCGGTCATGCTGGCGAACTCGGTATCGCCCAGCACCTTGCCGTCGCGGCGCGGCACCTTGAGCGCGTGCAGCACGTTCACGAAGGCGATCATCCGGCTGAACGACATGTCGGTGTGCCAATCCTGGCCGGCATCGGCGAGGCCGATCGGGCGGCCGTTCTCGACGATGTTGGAGAGCGTCATCACCTCCGGATGCCGCGGATCCTGGAAGGCGCCGGAGACATGCACTTCAAGCTCGCCGAAATGGCGGCTGAACGCTACCTGCTGGCTGGGATCGAGGTGCTGATCGGGAAAGCAGACCACGCCGTGATCGGCGAGCGCCCGCAGGATGATGCCGAAGGCGCGGTCGTCGAGGGGCTGCGCGAGGTCGATACCGGTAACGCGCGCGCCCAGGATCTTGCCGGATGGCGTGATCTTGATCATCGGGATCACCGCGTTCTCGGAAGCAGGCTCATGACTTGATATGGGAATGCTAGGCGCCGGTACCAGGGAGGGAGCCGGCCGGCGCCGGAACGCCGCGCAGCCGCCGCTCCACCGCGTAGCCGACGGCGAGCCCGAACGCGCTGCCGGCAAGGCCGGCGAAGACCGCGGCGCCGTTACCGGGCCAGGTGACGCTCCAGGCGATGTTGGTCAGCATGCCGCCCAGCACCGCGCCCATGCCGGCGCCGATGCTGCAGAGCCGGGAATCGGCGAAGAAGATGGCGACCATCAGCGGCACCAGGATCACGTCGGCGCGGAAGGCGAAGGCGAGGAAGCTGTAGTTGATGATGAGCTTGAGGACGTCGCTGGCGCCGACGAGAACGCCGAGCAGGACAACTGCGACGATGACGGTGCGGGCGATCCGGACACCGTCGCCGTCGCGCATCTGCGGCTTCAGCAGATTCTGGTAGAGGTCCCGCGTCACCATGGTGGCGATGCCCAGCGCCAGGCCGCCGGCGCAGGTGATGACGGTGATCAGGATGGCGCCGATCAGCATGCCGCTGACGAGGCCCGGGAAATAATGCGCGGCGAAGAGCGGCAGCGCCTCGGCGGGATGGATCGACGGCTCATGGGCCTTCATGAACATGCCCACCGCCACGCCGCCGAGGCCGAAGACGATGGTGCCGATCCCCGCCACCACGGTGCCGATGCGCGACTGGCGCACGCTCCCGCCGGCGATCACCGCCTGCACATAGACCTGGGTGGTGAGCACGCCGAGGATGATGGCGATGCCGTTGCCGAGATCCTTCCAGATCCCGTTGCCGAAGAGATCGAAGTATTTCCCGGGGAGCGCGCTTGCAAAGCCGCTGACGCCACCGCCGAGCATGAGCGCCACGACACCGAAGACGATCAAGGCGGAGAACGCGATCAGCAGCTTGGCGAAGCCGGCGACGCCGGCGCTGATGGCGCCGCCGGTGAAGACGTAGAGGATGACCAGCGCGCCGATCAGCAGCACGATCACCGCGTGCGGCCAGGGCAGCAGCACGGTCAGCAGGGCGATGCCGGAGGCGACCTGGCCCGGGATCGTCATGAAGATGCCGATGCTGTCGCAGACCGCGATCAGCGGCCGCATCGGCGCGCCGAAGCTGCCGACCAGGAACTGCGGCAGCGTCTCCACGTTGGCACTGCGCAGCGGATGCGCGAAGAAGCTCGCGAGCACGAGGCAGCCGAGACCGGCGCCGAGGGTGAACCACCATGCCGGCAGCCCGTAGACGAAGGCGGCCTGCGCGGTACCAACGGTAGAGGAGCCGCCGACTAATGCGCCCACGATGATGCCCGCCACGATCTGCCACCCGGCGCGGTTGCCGGCGACGGTGAATTCACGCGTCGACTTCACGTTTCTTCCGGAGATCATCGCAATCGCCGCGACCAGGAACGTCACCAGGAGTCCGCCGAGAATCATGCCCATGCTTGCCATCCGCGCCTTCTCCGATGCGATCGCGTCGGCGTGGACGGTACTAGAGTGTGCGCGCGTGTATCAACGGGCTGGCGGCAAGATCCAATGTGGCACGATCAACAATTCGATCGCGTGCGCCTCGCCACGACGCGCTGCTATGCGGCGCGCACCGTGGCAAGGAAGCGGTCGACCTCGCTACGCAGCAGGGAGGAATGCTTGCTGAGCTCGCCGGCGGCGCCCAGCACATGCTCGGCCGCGGTCCCGGTCTCGCGGGCGATCTCGGTCACCGCGGCGATGTTGCGCATGACCTGATCGGTGCCGATGGCAGCCTGCTGGACGTTGCGGGCGATCTCCTTGGTGGCGGCGTCTTGCTCCTCGACCGCCGTCGCGATCGAGGCGGAGATCTCGTTCGCCTCGACGACCACCTTGCAGATGTCGCGGATGGCGTCGACCGCCTCGCGCGTCTCGGTCTGGATGGCGGTGATCTGGGCGCGGATGTCGTCGGTGGCCTTGGTGGTCTGGGTCGCCAGTGACTTGACCTCGGAAGCGACGACCGCGAAGCCCTTGCCCGCCTCGCCGGCGCGCGCCGCCTCGATGGTGGCGTTGAGCGCGAGAAGGTTGGTCTGGCTGGCAATGTCGTTGATGAGCGCTACCACCTCGCCGATCTTCTGCGCGGTCTCTGCCAGGTTCTCCACCGTGCCGTTGGTGCGCTGCCCGGTCTCGGCGGCGCCGGCGACGATCCGCGAGGACTGCGCCACCCGGCTGCCGATCTCGGCGATCGACTTCGAGAGCTCCTCCGAGGCGCCGGCGACCGTCTGCACATTGGCGGAGGTCTGCTGCGAGACGGAGGAGACCGCCACCACGCCGCTCTTGGTGCGCTCGGCGGTACCCGACATCGAGCGCGCGGTCGATTCCATCTCCGTCGCCGCCGCGGCCAGCGCGTCGATGATGCCCATCACCGTGCGGTCGAAGCTGTCGGCGAGCTTCTGCATCGCCTCGGTCTTCTGCGCCGCAGCCTTGCGCTTGATCTCCTCCTGCTCGTCGCGCATCGCCGCCATGGCGAGGGCGTTCTTCTTGAAGACCTGGATCGTGCGGCTCATGCCGCCGACCTCGTCGCGCCGGTCGGAATCCGGGATCTCGACGGCGAGGTCGCCGGTGGCGAGCGCTTCCATCTTGCTCTGCAGCGCGCCCAGCGGGCGGGCGATGCTGCGGCTGATCCACCAGCCGGCGGCAGCGACGATGGCCAGCACCACGGCGCCGATGCCGCCGAGCTTCCCGAGCGTGCTCCAGAACGCGCTGTCGATGTCGTCGACGTAGACGCCGGCGCCGATCAGCGCCTTCCAGGGCTCGAATTTCTTGATGTAGCTGATCTTCGGCAGCGGCTCGCCGCCCTTCTGGCGCGGGTAGACGTAGTGGACGATGCCCTCACCGGGATAGGTCGCGACCTTGATCATGTCCTGGACATAGGGCGTGCCCGCGGCGTCCCGGTTGTCGGAGCGGTCGCTGCCCTCCTCCTTGGGATCGCCGCCATGGGCGAGATTGATGCCGGTGAGGTAGTGGACGAAGATGTAGTTGTTGCCCTCGAAGTGCATGGTGTGGATCGCGGCGCGGAAGCGCTTCAGCGCCTCGTCGTGATTGAAGTCGCCGTGCTTCTCCTGCGCATCGAGGCCGGCGGCGATGCCGTAGACGGTATCGTCGATGGCGCGCAGCTTGGCGACGCGCTCGTTCATCATGCGATCGTGCAGCAGCAGCGCCGCGACGACGGTGGCGACCACCAGCGACACGCCCGAGAGGCTGACGAGGATCAGCAGCTTCCACTGGATCCTCAGATTGTTGAGCAGTCTCATTGGTGCCTCCCCAAGGGCGTCGTGACGTCGAGAGAATTCTCCCTAAACCCTTAGAGAAGCGTGAAAATTTGACACGCGCAGAGCGAGCGCGCGACGCCGCAAACCTATCGTCAGGCGTGTGATGCGGGATGCGGCTGCGTGCTTTCCGCGAGACAGCACACCACTGACCGGCGAGACCGGAGATGGTAGTCTGCAACCCGGCTTGCTCTCGGCAGGAAACCTTCGATGTCTCTCAGATCCGATCGCTATCGCTCGCCGAGCGTCGCCGCGCAACCGCCCGCCGCGCCCGCCGCGGGGCTGGGCGGTGCCCTCGCGGCGCTGCCTTCGCCCTGGATCGTGTTCCGGCAGAGCGGCCTCTTGCCCTTCGACAGCGGCAGCAGCCAGCTCTATGGCGGCCTTTACATCGCGGTTCATGCGGAGAAGGGGATCGCGCTTGTCGATCTCGCTCCGGCGCGGCCGGAGACCGCGATCCCGCGTCTGCGGAAGCTGCTGCAAGCGACGCGCCGTCCTGAGTTCGAGGGCGATCGACCGCCGATCATCGCCGCCGCCGTGCCGCGCGACGCGCTCGCCAGCATCGGCTCGCATCTCGACGAGGCGTTCGCTGCCGCAGGCGGCGAGCGTCCGGAGCCCGGCTGGGCCGATACCGCCGCCGCGGCGCTGACGGCGCAGCTGCCGGAGCTGAAGCGCGTGACGCACGCGGCCGGCATTGCATCGGCGCCGGCTCCCTCGCTTGGTCCGGAGACGAGTTCCGATCGGCGCGCCTCGGTCGCATCGATCGAGAGTGCGGGACGGCCGCGGCGCGGTCTCCTCTATGTCGTCGCCGCGATCGGCGGCGTCGCTGCGGCGGCCTTGCTGCTGTGGCAGCAGCATTACGCCCTGCTGTCGTCGCCGCCTCCGGTGGCTCCGGCGCCGCCGCCGGTTGCCGCCACGCCGCCTGCGAAGGAGAATGTCGAGGCCGCGCCGCCCGTCGAAGCTCCGCCGCCACCGAGAGCCGCGGCCGCTGCTCCGGCGTCGCCGCTGCCCGCGACGCTGCCGGCAGCACCGGTGCCGGCCCCGAGTCCTCCGCCAGTCGCCAGTGTCGCGCCCCCGGTCGAGACCGCGCCGGCGGTTGCTGCCCCGCCGGTCGCGGCCGTCCCGGCGCCGCAGAGCGAAGCGCCGGCGCCCGCCATCGCGCAGCCGTCGCCGCCGCCTTCGAGCGAGGCCCCGCCGGTGCCTGCAGTCGTCGCCGTGCCGGCACCGCCTCTGCCCCCGGCGAAGCCCGTGGCGCAGATGCCGGCACCGAAACCCGCGAAGCCGCGCCCGGTCGAGCAGGCCTCGCGGCCGGCGGAGCCGGCGAGCAAGGAGCCGGCCGCCAAGCCGGCCAAGGCAACGGCTACTCGCGAGGAACGCACCCGCGCGCACGAAGCCGCTCATCCGGAGACGCCGCCCGAGGAGACGGTCACCATCGACGGCGTCACTTATGTGAAGGGACGCGAGCCCCATATGCTGGGCGCCGGTGCCACGCCGGCGCCTGCTGCAAGCGGCTCGGGAGACAGTACGGGCGCCGCTCCCGCCGCCGAACAATCGGCGCCGGAGGCAGCTCCGGCCCCGAAAGCGCCGCCGGCCGCGAACCAGGATCTCGACGCGATCTCGCCCGCGTCACCCCCGTCCTGAGGCGCCGCGGGCTCAGTCGCTCCAGCTGACCCGCATGTCGCCGATCCGCCGGATGCCGCTGTGGCCGCGGAGCAGCGGCATCTCGCCGACGAGGCGCAAGCCGGGGAGGCGGGCCGCGAGCGCCGTGAGCCCTTCCTCCAGCTCCGCCCTTGCCAGCGCCTCGCCGAGGCAGCGGTGCGGTCCGCCGCCGAACACCGGATGCAGGCGCGGATGATCGGCGCGGCGGATGTCGAAGACGTCTGGGCACGCGTAGACACGCTCGTCGCGCAGCGCCGACAGGGTCGACAGCATGACGAAGCTGCCGCCCGGAAGCACTTGGCCGTCGAGCTCGATGTCCTCGACCGTGTGCCGCGTTGCCGAGGCGACGCTCGGCTCGTAGCGCAGCGCCTCGGAGACGGCACCTGAGATCAGCGAGGGATCGGCGCAGACCGCGTCCCACTGCTCGCGATGCCTAAGCAGCAGCGCCACCTGCATCGCCAGGGCAACGCGGGTGGTATCGGTGCCACCGATGATGAGGACCACGATCTGGACGATGATCTCGACCCGGGAGAGCTCGCCCCGGCGATCGGCTTCCGCGAGATAGCCGGTGAGGAAATCCTCCGCCGGCTGGTCGCGGCGCCGGTCCAGGAGCGCCGCCACGTAGTCGATGAGCTCGCCGGCGTCAGCCTGCATCTCCGGCAGCTCCTCCGGCGCGAAGATGAAGGTGAAGGCGCGGGTGACGCTGTAGACCAGCCTGGTGAAGCGGGGAATGTCCTCCCGTGGCAGCCCAAGCAGGTCGCTGATGACCTGGGCCGGCAGGGCGGCGGCGAAACGGTCGACGAAGTCGATCTCGCCGTCGGCGATCCAGCCGTCGATCAGCGCCGCGGCGCTCTGCCGGATGCGCGGCCGAAGCTCGGCGATCAGCCGGGCGGCGAAGAGGCGGGTGAACGGCGAGCGACGCCGCCGATGCGCGGCGTCGTTGGCGGTGACCATGCCATGCTCGAAGCCCTGGAAGAGCGGGCCATCGGTGATGCCGCGCATCGTCGGATACTCGGTCTCGCTCTGGCGCGCGCGCGGATCATGCAGCAGCAGCTCGACACCGGCGGCGCGCAGCACCAGATAACCGCCGGCCTCATGCGCCACGAAGGGGGCGAGCGCGCGGCAGCGCCTGAGGACGCCATGCGGATCCGCCTCCAGCTCTGCCACCGTCACGGCCGCGATCGCGGCGTTTGCCCGGGAGATCGCGTCGGGAACTGCGCTCATGGCTGCCGAGATCCTTTTCCGAACCTGTCCGGAGAAAAGTCTCGACAAGCCGTGTTACCGGGTAATTTCCCGAAGGCCGAACCGTGTTGCCGCTGTAACCGAGCGATGGCGCGCGCGTCAGTGCCCAGATAGCGCTCTCTGAGGTCCCCGGGCATAATTGCGACGATCGAGCCCCCCAAGAAAACGTCGCGCTGCTCGCGAGGGAGAGGGAGGATGATGCAAGGAAGTCTCGCCGATCTGCCGGAGCGGATTACCGGCCCAGCCGCCTGGTACGGGCCGGAGATGGAGGCGCGTCGGGACTGGCTGGAGATGCTGACCCCGGCGGAAGCCGCGGAGGTGGCGGCGGCGACCGAGCGTCTCGTCGCCGCCGGCGTCGACATCGCGACGATCCGCGCCGGCGACTTCCCGCTGCCGACCCTGGCGCCGCGGCTCGCGCGCATCCGCCGCGACGTGCTGGACGGGCGCGGCTTCGCCCTCATCCGCGGTGTCGCGATCGATCCCGCCGACATCCGCCGCGCTGCGATCGCCTTCTTCGGCATCGGCAGCCATCTCGGCGCGGCGCGGGCGCAGAATGCCCAGGGCCATGTGCTGGGCCATGTGCAGGATCTCGGCCGCAGCAGCGACGATCCCAGTACGCGCATCTACCAGACCCGCGAGAGGCAGACCTATCACACGGATTCCGCCGACATCGTCGGCCTCATCTGCCTCAGGACGGCGAAGTCCGGCGGGCTCTCGGCGCTGGTGAGCGCGGTCACCATCTACAACGAGGTGCGCCGCCGGAGGCTCGACCTGCTGCCGGCGCTCTTCGCGCCGATCGAGACCGACCGGCGCGGCGAGGTGCCGGCGGGCGCCGAGCCCTATTTCCGCATTCCGGTCTTCAGCTGGCACGCGGGCCTGCTGTCGGTGATCTATCAGCGGCAATACATCGAGAGCGCGCGACGCTTTCCCGAGGTGCCGCCGCTGACGGCGCAGCAGGTGGCGGCGCTCGATCTCTTCGACGCCCTCGCCAATGATCCTGCGCTTCACATGCACATGGAGTTCCGCCCCGGCGACATCCAGCTCGTGCACAACCACACGCTGCTGCACGACCGGACGGCTTTCGAGGACTGGCCCGAGCCCGAGCGCAGGCGGCATCTGCTGCGGCTCTGGCTGGCGCCGCCGGATGCGCGGCCGCTGCCGCCGGTCTTCGCCGAGCGCTACGGGACGGTGGCGCCCGGTGCCCGCGGTGGCGTGAGCGTGCCCGGTCTTCGCCTCAACGCGCCGCTCGCGGCAAGCTGAGCGTCCAGCACCCACAAATGACATGTGCGGAGCGGTCGGGGCACGCGCAATATGGCGCGCCCGCGGATCGCGGCGGCGCGTCGATGACTGCAATTTTATCCATCTTCCCCGATGTTTCAGAGCAAAAGCGGCCGAGAGGGGGCTTTTGACGCCGGCGGCCAGCGCGGGGACGACGCGGCATCGCATTCCCGCCACCGCCCCAAGCTCGATGTGATCAACGGCCTGCGCGGCCTGGCGATCTGCGGCGTCATCTGGCACCACCTGTTCGCGCTCTATTTCGCGCCCGGCAGCGGCTTCTATCGTTTCGGCGGGTCGAGCGCGCCCTATTTCCTGCTTGCCTACGGGTGGATCGGCGTTCAGCTCTTCTTCCTGCTTTCGGGTTTCGTGCTCTTCCTGCCGGTGGCGCAGGGTCGGGTCTTGCTGGCGAGCAGGCAAGACTGGCTCACCTTCTATCGCCGGCGCGCGCAGCGCTTGCTGCCGCTCTACTACATCGTCGCGGTGCTTTGCGTGGTGCTGAACCAGGATGCGCCGGTGCATCAGGGCAAGTTCCTGCTCGAGCTCGTCGCCATCGCCGGCGCGCTCTTCACCTTCGCGCCGCACGGCTTCGAGCCGCATTTCAATCCGCCGCTGTGGTCGCTCGGGGTGGAGATCTGGTTCAGCATCCTGTTTCCGGCGATCGCGCTCGGCATGCGCCGCCTTGGCGGCGCGCGCCTGCTGGCGATCACGCTGGCGATCGCCTGGATCTCGCGCAGCCTCGGCAATCTGCTGCCGGCGCCTGCCGGATCGGCGATGGGCATCCTGCCGCTCACCATCGGCCTTCCTGCCAGCCTGTCGATCTTCGTCGCCGGCATGATCCTGGCGCAGCTCTACGCGACGCGGCCGCGCGGCGTTCCCCTGGTCCAGCGGCCGGGTCTCGTCCTCGGCGCCGCCGCCATTCTGCTGGTGGCGGCGATCTGGGTGCAGCAGCCGCCCTTCGCGAGTCTCGCCGGCGCAGTGCTCTTCCCCGATGCGCTCACTCTCGGTTTCGCGCTGGCGGTGGCGGCCCTGCTGTCGCTGCCGCCCGGCCCGCTCAAATCGGTGTTCGCCAACCGTCCGATCCAGGTGCTCGGCATGATGTGCTTCAGCCTCTACGTCTGGCACGAGCCGCTGCTGCGTCACGTCTTCAAGGCGGACATCGCGCCCCTCGACGGACTCGCCTGGACGCTGCCGGCCTACCTCGTGCTGCTGCTGGCGCTGAGCGCGCTCTCCTATCGCTACATCGAGTTCGGCCGCACCGCCGACTGGCGCGCGCTGTTCCTGATCGGGCGCCGGGCGACGGTCGCCGCCGTCACGCCGAGCGCCCGCGTCGCCGATCAGACGGCGCGCGAGGCCTCGCTGTAGCTGTAGCTGGCGCTGGCTGGCGCCGGCAACATCAGGGAACTCCGGCCAAGGCTTGCTGGTTCTGCCTTAATGGGAAGGCAGGAGGATACGGTGACGGAAGACGAGATTCGCGAGCTGGCCTATCAACTCTGGCAGGAGGACGGCTGCCCCGAGGGGCGCGCCGAGGAGCATTGGGCGAAGGCCCGCGCGCTGTTGAGCCGGAGCGAACGGAAATCGGAGCAGGAGCCCGGCGCCAGCATCGACGAGCAGATCGAGGACTCGTTCCCGGCGAGCGACGCGCCGTCCTACAACGCGGGCGGCCGCGTCGGCGTGCCGAGGCAGAAAAAGAGCGGGCGCACCTGAGGCGCCCGCCTTTCACGGGAGATCGATTTGCGCTTCGGCAGAAGCTGCTTCAGGCGGCGTCCACCAGCACGATCTCGGCGTCTTCCAGCGCCTTGATCTTCACCACGGCTTCTCTGGAGATCGCGGCGCCGTCGCGGGCGTCGATGCGGACACCGTTCACTTCGACCGCACCTGTCGCCGGCACCAGGTAGCCGTGGCGCTGCTCGCCGAGCACGTAGCCGACCTGCGCGCCGGCCTTGAGCGTGGCGCCGA
Organism: Allostellaceae bacterium; assembly: GCA_035507155.1. GTDB lineage: Bacteria > Pseudomonadota > Alphaproteobacteria > ATCC43930 > CGMCC-115725 > DASZHJ01. The sequence goes on along the minus strand of DATJOK010000120.1, from coordinate 15,963 downwards.
GCACGCGGGCATCGGCGCGGATCGGCAACGCATCCTCGTCGCCGGCGATGCCGCTCGCCAGCGTCACCAGACGCCCGGCGCGATCGCCCTTCGGAAACGCCTTCGATCCCCAGGCGGGCTGTCCGCCGCGCCGGCTCGGCAGGATCCAGATCTGGAAGATCTTGGTCGGCACTGGCTCGAGATTGTACTCGGAGTGCCGGATGCCGGTGCCGGCGCTCATCACCTGGACGTCGCCGGCGGGGGTGCGGCCCTCGTTGCCGGTGCTGTCCTTGTGGCTGATGGCACCCTCGCGGACATAGGTGATGATCTCCATGTCCTGGTGCGGATGCGGCGGGAAGCCGGTGTTGGGCGCGATCTCGTCGTCGTTCCAAACCCGAAGGCCGCCGTGATGCACCCGCTCCGGATCGAAATAATCCGCGAAAGAGAAGTGGTGCTTGGTGAGCAGCCAGCCGTGGTCGGCGCCGCCGAGGCTGGCGAGAGGTCTCCGTTCGATCATCGTGTTCTCCGTCCCCGAATGAAAATGGCTTGCTGCCGTCCAATTTGGGCTCGACATGGAGGCATAAAAATAGAAACTATGGAAACTCATCGTTTCCGAAAGTGAATGGCTGGACTGCCCGACCTCGAGGCCCTCGCCATCTTCGCCAAGGTGGTGGAGGCGCATTCCTTCGCCGGCGCCGCGGCAGCGCTCCGGCTCTCGAAGGCGACCGTCTCCAAGGCGGTGAGCCGGCTGGAGACGCGGCTCGGCGCGCGGCTCTTCAACCGCACTTCGCGGCGGCTTGCGCTGACCGAGGCCGGCCGGCGCCTCGCGGAGCGCGCAGCCCGGATCCTCGCCGAGGGCGAGGCGGCGGAGGACGAGGTGCTGGCCCAGTCCGGCGGTCCGCGCGGCCTCATCCGACTGGCGGCACCGATGTCGTTCGGCCTCGTTGAGGTCGCGCCGGTGCTGCCGGATTTCCTGCGCGCTTATCCGGAGATCACGGTCGATCTCCACCTGAGCGACGCCACCGTCGATCTCATCGGTGACGGCTTCGACGCTGCGCTCCGCATCGCCGCGCTGCCGGATTCCTCGCTGATGGCGCGGCGCCTCTGCGGTGTCGGGCGCATCCTCGTGGCCTCACCGGAATATCTCGCGCGCCGCGGCACGCCCAAGCATCCGCTCGAGCTCGGCGAGCACGCCTGCCTCGGCTACACCTACCTGCCCAATCCCGACATCTGGCGCTTCGTCAACGCGGTGGGCGAGGAGGCGATGGTGCGGCCGGCGGGGCCGCTCCGCGCCAACAACGCCGACGCGCTGATGCCGGCGCTCGATGCCGGACTCGGCCTCGCGGTGCAGCCGGACTTCATCGTGCGCGACGCGCTCACATCGGGCCGACTGGTGGCGGTGCTGCCGGAATGGTCGCTGCCGGCGAGCGCGCTCCATTTCATCACGCCGCCCGGTGGCCCGCGCGCGCCCCGGGTGGAGGCGCTCGGGGATTTTCTCGCGAAGCGGCTGCGGCGGGCGGAGCCGCTGATCGAATCCGCTCCGCGCGGGCGGTGAATCTCGCTACCTTCGCCGATATCGCCGGTTCCACGCACCTCGAGAGCGCCTATGCGTTGCCGTTCCGTCGGGTCCGATCCGCCCACGCCAGATGCCGGGCCTCGGGCTAGGCACTCCTCCGGATGATCGCCATCGCTCGGATCACGAAATGGGCGGCGCTCGCGGCGCTGTCGCTGCTGGCCGGCTGGCTCCTGGAGCGCGCGACGGTGCCGGCGGCGCTCCTCATGGGGCCGATGATCGTCGCCATCGGCTTCGGCGTCGGCGGCAGCCGGCTCCGGCCGGCGAAATGGACCTTCACCGCGGCGCAGGGGATCGTCGCCTGCCTGGTGGCGCGCAGCATCACGCCCGCCATCCTGACCTCGATCGTCCGGGATTGGCCGGAGATCCTGCTGGTGGTCTCGATCACCGTCCTCGCCGGCGCAGCGGTCGGCTGGACGCTCTATCGTTACGGCGCGCTGCCGGGAACGACGGCGGCCTGGGGCTCCTCGCCGGGCGCCGCCTCGGCGATGATCGTGATGGCGCAGGAATACGGCGCCGACGTGCGCCTCGTCGCCTTCATGCTCTATCTGCGCATCATCATCGTGGTGCTGACGGCCTCGCTGGTGTCGAAGCTGCTGATCGGGATGGGCGGGACGCCGGCCGAGGCGGCGGCGCTGCCGCCGGTCGAGCTCTCGCCGACGCCGCTGCTGTCGCTCGCCGAAACCCTCGCGCTCGGCATCCTCGGGTCCTGGGTCGGGCGCCGCGCCGGGATACCGGCCGGCGGCTTCATGCTGCCGATGCTTGCCGGCGCGATGCTCCACGTCACCGGCCTCATGACGATCGAGCTGCCGCACTGGCTGCTCGGGATCGCCTACGCCCTGGTGGGCTGGAACATCGGTCTGGGCTTCACCTGGGAGGCGCTCACCTACGCCTTCCGCGCCATCCCGCAGATGCTGCTGGCGACCGCCTTGCTGATCGCACTCTGCGGCGGCTCCGCCTGGATGCTGACCTCGCTCCTGGGCCTCGATGCGCTCACCGCTTACCTCGCCACCAGCCCCGGTGGCCTCGACAGCGTCGCCATCATCGCGGTCGGCAGCAACGCCGACGTCGCGACGGTGCTGGCGATCCAGACGCTCCGCGTCTTCGTGGTGATTCTGGCCGGCCCGCAGATCGCCAAGCTGATCTCGAAGTACGGGTGAGCGTCAGAACTCCCGGCCGATCAGCCGGTCGAGGGAGTAGCGGCCGCCGCCGCGGAAGAAGATGGCAAGGCACAGGAGCCACCAGAGCAGCGCGTATTCGTAGCCGCGATTGGTCCAGAAATAGCCGTACTGCCACTGGAAGACGGTGATGATCACGGTCATCTGGATGAAGATCATGGCGGCGGCGATGCGGGTGAAGAGCCCGAGCGCCAGGCAGAGGCCGCCGATGAACTCCGAAAAGAAGGTGAGATAGGCCAGCAGCAGCGGCACCGGCAGACCATGCTCGCCGATCACCTTGGCGTAGGTGGCGACCGACCCATAGAACACCTTCTGCACGCCGTGCGGCACCAGCACCGCGCCGGCGCTGAAGCGCATGAAGGAATAGCTGAACGGCGACAGCTTCTCGTAGACCCCGGCGAGGCCGGGAAAGATCAGCGCCCTCGTCTCGATCGTGTCTTCCATGGTTTCCCCCCAGTGATGCGCGGCGGAATTGCATCGGCCGCCGTCGTTACCGTTGTAACACTGGCCGCATCGGGACGCAGGACGCCGGCCGATCACGGAGCGGTGAAGGCACCGCCGCTCCGCTTTCTGCGATCCGCTGCCGCCCGCCTCCGGATATAGTGAGCGGCAACAGGCCCGCGGGGCCGGAGGCCGGCGTTAGGATGCGCCCGCCCGATCGGGAGGAGACGAGGATGGAGCGGGGAACGAGGTTGCGCGCGCTGCTGCTGGCGGCGGCGCTGATGCTGCCGGCGCTGCCGGCGGCGGCCGACACCGTGAAGGTCGGCTTCATCACCAGCTATTCCGGCTTCCTGGCCCAGGCCGGCGATTCCATGGACAAGGGTGCGAGCCTCTATCTCAAGACCCACGAGAAGGAGCTGCCGCCGGGCATCACCATCGAGCTCATCAAGCGCGACGACGGCAGTGCCAATCCCGAGCAGGGCAAGCGCCTGGCGCAGGAACTCATCACCCGCGACCACGTGCAGATCCTGGCCGGTGTCGTCTCCTCGCCGATCGCCGCCGCGATCGCGCCGCTCACCGCCGAGGCCAAGGTGCCGTTCGTCATCATGAATGCCGCCGGCGTCGCCATCCCGCGCATCTCGCCCTATGTGGCGCGGGTCTCCTTCACCATCTGGCAGCAGGGCTATCCCATGGGAAAGTGGGCGGCGGCCCAAGGCTGGAAGCGCGGCTACACCGCGGTCAGCGATTTCATCCCCGGCCATGACGGCGAGGGCGCCTTCGCCAAGGGCTTCACCGATGGCGGCGGCGAGATGGTGGGCTCCGTGCGCTTCCCGCCGGCGACCGACGACTTCGCGCCCTTCGTGCAGCGGATCAAGGACGTGAAGCCGGACGTGGTCTTCGTCTTCGTGCCCGGCGGCAAGCAGGCCACCTCCTTCATGAAGGCGTGGACCGATCTCGGGCTGCAGAATGCCGGCATCAAGATCGTCGGGACCCAGGACATCGTCACCGACGATGAGCTTCCGAACATGGGCGAGGCACCCCTCGGCGTCGTCACCGCGGGCATCTATTCGGTGGCGGGAAAGCGGCCGCAGAATGCGGCGTTCCTCGCCGCCTGGCGGCAGGAGTACGGCGCCCAGGTGATCCCCAACTACATCGCGGTCGGCGGCTGGGACGGCATGACGGCGATCTTCGACGTCATCAAGGCGACCAAGGGCAGGTTCGACGGCGACCAGGCGATGGCGGTGCTGAAGGCGTGGAAGAACCCCGACAGTCCGCGGGGACCGATCGAGATCGATCCCGCCACCCGCGACATCGTGCAGAACGTCTACATCCGGCGCGTCGAGAAGGTCGACGGGCAGCTCGCCAACGTCGAGTTCGACACCATTCCCATGGTCAAGGATCCCTGGAAGGAGCTCAATCCGCCGAAGTAGGGGCAAGCGAATTACGCCGGTAACCGGAAGCCGGGTGTGGCGCCCGGGGCGATGCGCTAGGATGATGGCGTGACAAGAAGCACCTGGGAGGAGGCCCGATGCCCTACGTCAAAGTGACCGATATCGCCTATGCGCGGCTGCAGTCGCCCGACCTCGATCAGGCGGAGGAGTTCCTCACCAATTTCGGGATGAAGCGCGCCGAACGGACGCGGGACGCGCTCTACATGCGCGGCACCGATCCCGACCACCACATCCACGTCACTCATCTGGGGCCGCCGAAATTCGTCGGCTTCGCCTTCTCGGTGGAGAGCGAGGACGATCTCAGGAAGTTCGCCAAGGCGCCGGGCGCCAGCGGCATCGAGACGATGGACGAGCCCGGCGGCGGCAAGCGCGTCCGCATCACCGATCCGCACGGCTACCAGATGGAGGTGATGTGCGGGATGCAGCAGCTCTCGCCGCTGCCGACCCGGCGCAACATCCTCAACACCGGCGACCACAAGCTGCAGCGCGCCGGCGAGCTGATGCGGCTGCCGCGCGGTCCCTCGGAGGTGAAGCGCATCGGCCACGGCGTCATCATGACCGAGAACGCCGCCAAGCAGATCGGCTGGTACCGCGAGATGTTCGGCCTGGTCTGCTCCGACGACGTCTATGCGGGGACGAAGGACAACGTCATCGCCTCCTTCAATCGCTGCGACCGCGGCGAGACCTTCGTGGATCACCACGTGTTCCTGTGCATCTCCGGCCCCAAGACCGGGCTCAACCACATCTCCTTCGAGGTGCAGAGTATCGACGACGTCATGCTCGGCCACGAGCATCTGGCGAAGCTCGGCAAGTACAAGCACGTCTGGGGCATCGGCCGGCACGTGCTGGGGAGCCAGGTGTTCGACTACTGGCAGGATCCCTGGGGCCGGGTGCACGAGCACTGGACCGACACCGACGTCCTCAACAACCACGCCGAGCCGAAGCAGCATCCGGTCGAGGAGGGCCTCAACTCGCAATGGGGTGACGCGGCGCCGATGGAATTCATCGGCCACGCCACGCCCTGAGGAGCCGACGGAGGAGACGATGCAGCGCAGCACCGAGCGCTTCCTCACCACCCATACCGGCAGCCTGCCGCGGCCGGAGGATCTGATCCGCATGATGTATGCGAAGGAGGAGGGCGTGCCGGTGGATCCGGCGGCGCTCGGGCAGCGCGTGCGCTCGGCGGTGGCGGCGGTGGCGAGGAAGCAGTCGGAGGCCGGCGTCGATCTCATCAATGACGGCGAGATGTCGAAGCCGAGCTATGCCACCTACGTGAAGGATCGGCTGGCGGGATTCGGCGGCACCGGCAACACTTTCGTCTACCAGGATCTCGCCGCGTTCCCGAACCTCGAGAAGCGCGTCTTCGGCGATCCCGGCCGCTCGCGGCGAAAGACGCCGGCCTGCAACGGACCGATCTCAGTGCGCGATCCCGGCGCCGCGCGCGCCGACGTCGACAACCTGAAATCGGCGCTCGCCGGCGTTCCGTCGAAGGGCGCTTTCATGAGCGCGGCCTCGCCCGGCGTCGTCTCGCTGTTCTTCCGCAACGACCACTATCCGAGCGAGGACGCCTATCTCTTCGCGATCGCCGAGGCGATGCGCCAGGAGTACGAGACGGTGACGAAGGCCGGCATCGTGCTGCAGATCGACTGTCCCGATCTCGCCATGGGCCGCCACATCCAGTATGCGGGGCTGAGCCTCGCCGAGTTCAGGAAGCGCGCGCAGGCCCATGTGGAGGCGCTCAACCACGCGCTCGCCGGCATCCCGCCCGAGCAGCTCCGCATACATGTCTGCTGGGGCAACTACGAGGGGCCGCATCATTGCGACGTGCCGCTCGCCGACATCATCGACATCGTCTTCCAGGCGCGGCCGAGCGCCATCTCCTTCGAAGCGGCCAATCCGCGCCACGCCCATGAATGGACGCTTTTCGAGCGCGTGAGGCTGCCGGACGGCAAGGTGCTGATCCCCGGCGTGCTCGAGTCGAAGTCGAACTTCATCGAGCATCCGGAGCTGATCGCCCAGCGGATCGCGCGCTACGCCAATCTCGTCGGCCGCGAGAACGTGATCGCCGGCAGCGACTGCGGCTACGGCACCTGGGTCGGGCAGGCGGCGGTCGATCCTGACGTCGTCTGGGCCAAGCTCGCCGCGCTGGCGGAAGGCGCGCGCATCGCCTCGCGGCAGTTCTGGAAATAGCGCGCCGCCGCCCTCCGATTGTCACGGAATTCGAAGAGAATGCCGCCGGCCGCAGGTCGCGCCGCGCTGGCAGACCGCGTCATCTCCTGCGGGGGTGTGACATAGCGGCGCGGGTGGGTTTACTTCACAGGCAAAGCCCCCTTGACCATCGTATATTAGAAGCGCAATAGGCTGGCCAGGAGGCCGCATGAGAAAGCAGAAGTTTCGCGGGAATCTCTTCGTCGCGAACCTGCCGCAAGGCTACACCGACGAGGAGCTTGCGAAGGCATTCGACCCCTATGGGATCGTGATCAGCGCCTTCCTCGCCCGCGATCCCAAGACCGGCGCCCCGAAGACGCACGGTCTGGTTAACATCGCGCCCGACCGCGCGGCGAAGGAAGCCGCCGCGGCGCTCAATGGCAGCCAGCTCGGCGGCCGTCACATCGAGGTGCGGCTTGCCGATCCCAACATGTCGATCGGCATCCCGAGCGATCCCCACGGCGGCCGCGATCACGCGGGCCGCGAGCCGACGCACCGCCGCGCCGCGCCGCCGGCCGCCACCGTGACCCGGACGCGCCCGACCTTCCAGGTCGAGCACCGCCCGCTGCGTCCGCGCACCGTCGGCCCCTCGGTCCGCTGAGGCGACTGCTTCCCCCCAATCTCGCCGAGGACGGCGTCGAGCGATAGGTCTTGCCGGCGCGGGCCGCGGCATGCCATTTGCTTTGGCCAGTGGCTGCCGACGCCCGCCCTGTGGTGGTGCCGGAGCGGCTCCACTACAGGGGAGGGGATCGATGCGGGTTTCGAGGGATTTTCTGGGTCGCGGCGGCGCCATCGCCGGGATGGCCCTGGCGCTGACGCTATCGGTTTCGCCAGTGGCCGATGCCCAATCTTCCGGCAAGACGATCAAGCTCATACCGCAGGCGGATCTGCGCAGCATCGATCCGATCTGGACCACGGCCTACATCACCCGCAACTACGGCTACATGGTCTACGACACGCTGCTGGCCTATGACGCCAACTTCAAGATCCAGCCGCAGATGGTCGACAAATGGACCGTCAGCGACGACAAGCTGACCTACACCTTCACGCTGCGCGACGGGCTCAAGTGGCACGACGGCCAGCCGGTGAAATCCGCCGACTGCATCGCCTCGCTGAAGCGCTGGATGGCGCGCGACGCCATGGGACAGGCCTTCCCGGCGGTCATCGGCGAGATGAAGGTGGTCGACGACAAGACCTTTGAGATCGTCCTCAAGAAGCCCTACGCGCTACTGCTGGACGGGCTCGCCAAGCTCTCCTCCAACACGCCCTTCATGATGCCGGAGCGCGTCGCCAAGACCGATCCCAACACCCAGATCACCGAGACCATCGGCTCCGGCCCCTTCAAGTTCGTGAAATCGGAGTGGGTGCCCGGCGCCAAGGCGGTCTTCGTCAAGAATACCGACTACGTGCCGCGCAAGGAGCCGCCGAGCTGGGCCGCCGGCGGCAAGGTGGTGAAGGTCGACAAGGTGGAGTGGGACTACATCCCGGATTCCCAGACCGCCGCCAACGCGCTCAACGCCGGCGAGGTCGACTGGTGGGAGCTGGTGCCGCCGGACCTGGTGCCGCTCCTCTCCAAGAACAAGGACGTCGAGGTCGCCACCACCGATCCGCTCGGCAACATGGGCATCTTCCGCTTCAACAGCGAGCAGCCGCCCTTCAACAACGTGAAGATGCGCCAGGCGGTCCAGATGGTGGTGGACCAGAAGGAATACATGGCCGCCGTCGCCGGCGATCCTAAGTACTGGAAGACCTGCTACTCGTTCTTCCCCTGCGGCACGCCGCTGTCGAACAGCGCGGGCTCCGAGGCGCTCTCCGGCCCGCGCGATTTCGCCAAGGCGAAGGAGCTGATCAAGGAGGCGGGCTACAAGGGCGAGAAGGTGGTGGTGATGGCAGCCACCGATCAGCCGATCGTCTACGCGCAGGCGCTGGTGACGATGGAGCTCCTGAAGAAGCTCGGCATCAATGCCGAGCTGCAGTCGATGGACTGGGGCACGCTGATCACCCGGCGCGCCTCCCACGAGCCGATCGACAAGGGCGGCTGGAACATCTTCTTCACCTGGTCGGCGGCGCCCGATCTGCTGAACCCCGCCGTCCATTCCCAGCTGCGCGGCAACGGCGCCAAGGGCTGGTTCGGCTGGCCGACCGATCCCAAGACCGAGGCGCTTCGCGACCAGTGGTTCGAGGCCCCCGATCTCGCCGCCCAGAAGAAGATCGCCGAGGAGATCCAGGCGGAGGCCTTCATCAACGTGCCCCATATCCAGACCGGGCAGTTCGTGATTCCGACCGCCTATCGCCGGAATCTCTCCGGCGTCATCGTCGCGCCGGTGCTCTTCATGTGGAACGTCAGCAAGTCCTGACGCGCATCCTTCTATATCCTGTATCGAGCGCGCGCCGCCGGTCTCATCCGGCGGCGCGTTGCTCTTTTTGTATGCAACGCCTAACGATGGATTGGCTTGACCGGGAAGCCTGAGTCAGTAGTGTCCACGCCGCGGCCGATGCCGTGCCGCCGCTCGCAGCAGCAAAGAAGAGATCCGGGGGACCGAACCCTCGCGCCCGGAGGACGTGAGTTTGGACGACGTTATTCTGGAGACCAGAGGTCTCACCAAGGAGTTCCTCGGCTTCACCGCGGTGAAGAACCTGGATCTCCAGGTGAAGCGCGGCACCATCCACGCGCTGATCGGCCCGAACGGCGCCGGCAAGACCACGGTCTTCAACCTACTCACCAAGTTCCTCGAGCCGACCAGCGGCAGCATCCACTACAACGGCGCCGACATCACGGCGGAGCGGCCGGCCGACGTGGCGCGCCGCGGCATGGTGCGCTCGTTCCAGATCTCGGCGGTGTTCGCGCATTTGACCGTGCGCGAGAACGTGCGCGTCGCGCTGCAGCGGCCGCTCGGCACCTCCTTCCATTTCTGGCGCTCGGAGCGAAGCCTCGATCGCCTCAACGAGCGCGTGGATGAGCTGTTGGCCGCGGTGGGGCTCGATGATGCCGTCGAGATCACCGCCGCCGAGCTCTCCTATGGCCGCAAGCGCGCGCTCGAGATCGCCACCACCCTGGCGCTCGATCCGGAGATGCTGCTGCTCGACGAGCCGATGGCGGGGATGGGGCACGAGGATATCGGCCGCATCACCGACCTCATCCGCAAGGTGGCCGCGAGCCGCACGGTGCTGATGGTGGAGCACAACCTCTCCGTCGTCGCCGATCTCTCCGACACCATCACGGTGTTGACCCGCGGCCAGATCCTGGCCGAGGGGAGCTATGCGGCGGTGTCGAAGAACCCGGAGGTGGTCGAGGCCTATATGGGGACCGGCCATGCCTGAGGCCGCGGTCGGGCAGAAGGCGCTGCTCCGCGTCGACGGGCTCAACGCCTGGTACGGCGAGAGCCATGTGCTGCACGGCATGAGCTTCGCCGTCGGCGAGGGCGAGGTGGTGACGCTCCTCGGCCGCAACGGCGCCGGCAAGACCACCACCTTGCGGGCGGTCATGGGCATCATCGGCAAGCGCACCGGCTCGGTCGCCTTCGAGGGCAGCGAGCTCATCGGCGCGCCCTCCTACCGGATCGCCCGCGCCGGCATCGCCTATTGCCCGGAGGAGCGCGGCATCTTCGCGGCGCTCTCCGTCGAGGAGAACCTGACCCTGCCGCCGGTGGTGCGCGCGGGCGGCATGGAGATCGCCGAGATCTACGATCTCTTCCCCAATCTGAGCGAGCGGCGGAAGAGCCCCGGCACCAAGCTTTCCGGTGGCGAGCAGCAGATGCTGGCGATCGGCCGCATCCTGCGCACCGGCGCCAGGCTCCTGCTGCTGGACGAGCCGACCGAGGGGCTGGCGCCGGTCATCGTGCAGCAGATCGGCGCGGTGATCCGCGAGCTCAAGCGGAAGGGCTACACCATCCTGCTGGTGGAGCAGAATTTCCGCTTCGCGGCGACGCTCGCCGACCGGCATTACGTGGTGGAGCACGGCACGGTGATCGACATGATCCCGAACGACCGGCTCGCCGAGAATCTCGGCAAGCTGCACGCTTATCTCGGGGTCTGACGGCCCCTTTTGTGGAGGAAGTGAGATGAAGACGAAGTTGGTTCTGACCGCGGCGCTGGCGGCGCTCATCGCCGGCGGCGGCGCGGCGATGGCGCAGCAGGGGCCGGTGAAGATCGGCATCCTCAACGATCAGTCCTCGCTTTATGCCGACCTCAGCGGCAAGGGCTCGGTCGAGGCGGCCAAGATGGCGGTGGAGGATTTCGGCGGCAAGGCGCTCGGCCAGCCGGTGGAGATCGTCTCCGCCGATCACCAGAACAAGCCCGATGTGGGCTCGGCGATCGCGCAGAAGTGGTACGACGCCGACGGCGTCGACATGATCGCCGACGTGCCAACCTCGTCGGTGGCGCTTGCCGTGCAGCAGGTGAGCCGCGAGAAGAAGAAGATCGTGATGTTCTCCGGCCCCGCCGCCTCGGAGATCACCGGCGAGAAGTGCTCGCCCTACAGCGTGCACTGGACCTACGACACCTACGCGCTGGCTCATGTGACCGGCCAGTCCGTGGTGAAGGCGGGCGGCGACACCTGGTTCTTCCTCACCGCCGACTATGCCTTCGGCCACGCGCTGGAGCGCGACACCACGGCGGTCGTCGAGGAGAACGGCGGCAAGGTGCTGGGCAGCGTCAACGTGCCCCTCAACAATCAGGACTTCTCCTCCTTCCTGCTGCAGGCGCAGGGCTCGAAGGCGAAGATCGTCGGCCTCGCCAACGCTGGCGGCGACACCATCAACTCGATCAAGCAGGCGGCGGAGTTCGGCATCGTCGCCGGCGGCCAGAAGCTCGCCGGCCTCCTCGTCTTCGTCAGCGACGTGCATTCGCTGGGATTGCAGATCGCCCAGGGCCTGCAGCTCACCGAGGCCTTCTACTGGGACCAGAACGACGAGACCCGCGCCTGGTCGAAGCGCTTTGCCGCGCGGATGCCTGGCCGCGAGCCGACCATGGTGCAGGCCGGCGTCTACGGCGCGGTGCTGCACTATCTGAAGGCGGTGCAGGCGGTCGGATCGAAGGACGCCGACAAGGTGATGGCGAAGATGCGCGAGACGCCGATCAACGACTTCATGACCAAGAACGGCACGCTCCGCATCGACGGCCGCGTCATGCGCGACATGTACCTCTTCGAGGTGAAGAAGCCGTCGGAGTCGAAGGGCCCCTGGGACTACTACAAGCTGATCCGCACGGTGCCGGCGAACGAGGCCTATCGCCCGCTCGAGAAGGACAACTGCCCGCTGGTGAAGGGGTGATGCAGGCTCCTCGGTTCGGAGTCCGGGGCTCACCCCCCACCCTAACCCTCCCCCTCAAGGGGGGAGGGGATGGCTTCCCGATTCAGAAAATCGCCCCTCCCCCCTTGAGGGGGAGGTTGGGCGGGGGGTGGGTTGCCGGACTCATCCTCGCCAATATCGCGAGTAGCTGATGCCGGACTGGATCCATATCGCCATCCCGCCGGCGCCGGCGCTGTTCGCGCAGCTCCTGATCGGTCTCATCAACGGCGCCTTCTACGCCATGCTGAGCCTCGGCCTCGCGGTGATCTTCGGGCTCCTCAACATCATCAACTTCACCCACGGCTCGCAGTACATGCTGGGCGCGTTCTGCGCCTATCTCCTGCTCAACTTTCTCGGCATCGGCTACTGGCCCTCGCTCGTGATCGCGCCGCTGGTAGTGGGAGCGATCGGCATGGCGATCGAGCGGCTGTTCCTGCGCTGGGTCTATCGCCTCGATCATCTCTACGGGCTGCTCCTGACTTTCGGCCTCTCGCTGATGATCGACGGGCTCTTCCGCCAGCAATACGGCTCCTCGGGCCAGCCCTACGCGATCCCCGATGCGCTGCAGGGCGCCCACAATCTGGGCTTCATGTTCCTGCCGAACTACCGCGCCTGGGTGATCGTGGCCTCGGTCGTGGTCTGCTTCGGCACCTGGTTCATCATCGAGCGCACCAAGCTCGGCGCCTATCTGCGCGCCGCGACGGAGAATCCGACGCTGGTGCAGGCTTTCGGCATCAACGTGCCGCGCATGATCACGCTCACCTACGGCTTCGGCGTGGCGCTCGCCGCGCTCGCCGGCGTGATGGCGGCGCCGATCTACCAGGTGAGCCCGCTCATGGGCTCGAACCTCATCATCGTCGTCTTCGCGGTGGTGGTGATCGGCGGCATGGGCTCGATCATGGGCGCGGTGGCGAGCGGCTTCCTCCTCGGCCTGATCGAAGGCCTCACCAAGGTGTTCTATCCCGAGGCGTCGAACACAGTGATCTTCGTCATCATGGCGATCGTGCTGCTGGTGAAGCCGGCCGGCCTGTTCGGGAAGGCCGCCTGATGAGCACGGCGACGGATGCCGCGGCGGAGACGGCGGCGCGGAGCCGGGAGTCCGGGCGGACGCTCGCGATCGCGGGCGTGCTGATCGCGCTGGGACTGGCAGCACCGCTGGTGCTCTATCCGATCTTCCTGATGAAGGCGCTCTGCTTCGCGCTCTTCGCCTGCGCCTTCAACCTGCTGATCGGCTATGTCGGTCTCCTGTCCTTCGGCCACGCCGCCTTCATGGGGACGGCGGCCTATGTCACCGCGCATGCGGTCAAGGTTTGGGGGCTGCCGACCGAGCTCGGCATTCTCGCCGGCACCGCGGTCGCCGCCCTCATGGGCCTCGTCTTCGGCTGGCTCGCGATCCGCCGCCAGGGCATCTATTTCGCGATGGTGACCCTGGCGCTGGCGCAGATGGTCTATTTCTTCGCGCTCCAGGCGCCCTTCACCCACGGCGAGGACGGCATCCAGGCGGTGCCGCGCGGCCGCTTCCTCGGCCTCATCGACCTCAACGACACCCTCGCCATGTATTATTTCGTGCTGGCGGTGTTCCTGCTCGGGTTCTTCATCATCTACCGCACCATCCATTCGCCCTTCGGCCAGGTGCTGAAGGCGATCCGCGAGAACGAGCCCAGGGCGATCTCGCTCGGCTACAAGACCGAGCGCTACAAGCTCCTGGCCTTCATCCTCTCCGCCGCGCTCTGCGGGCTCGCGGGCTCGACCAAGGCGCTGGTGTTCCAGCTCGCCTCGCTCACCGACGTGCAGTGGCAGACCTCGGGCGAGGTGGTGCTGATGACGCTCCTGGGCGGCCTCGGCACCGCCGTCGGTCCGGTGGTGGGCGCCTTCATCACCGTCACGATGGAGAACTACCTCGCCGAGCTCGGCTCCTGGATCACCATCATCGAGGGCGCGATCTTCGTCATCTGCGTGCTGACGTTCCGACGCGGCGTGGTGGGCGAGATCGAGCGGCTGCTGAAGCGGACGCCGCGCGGACAATGACGCAGCTCCGCGCGCCGGTGCCCGCATGAGCGACCCGGAGGGCGACCCTAGCCGATCCCTGTTCGGCCACGCGCCGTTCGCGCTGTTCTGGTTCTCCCGCGTGCTCTCCACCGTCGCCTTCCAGATCCAGGCGGTGGCGGTCGGCTGGACGATCTATGCGCTGACCGACAGCGCCTTCGCGCTCGGGCTCGTCGGCCTCGCGCAGTTCCTGCCGATGGTGGCGCTGACCCTGGTGGTGGGACAGGTGGCCGATCGCTACGACCGCCGTCGCGTCATCGCCATCTGCCAGACGGTCGAGGCTACCGCCGCCATTGCCTTCACCCTTGGCACGCTCGGCGGCTGGCTCGGCCGCGACGCGATCCTGGCGCTGCTGGTGGTGGTGGGCGCGGCGCGCGCCTTCGAGGGGCCGACGCTGGCGGCGCTGGTGCCGGGCCTGGTCTCGCGCGCGGAGCTGCAGCGGGCCACCGCCTGGTCGGCCTCGGCCAACCAGACGGCGCAGATCGTCGGTCCGGCCATCGGCGGCCTGCTCTACGCGGTGGGCCCGACCGCTGCCTTTGCCACCGCAGCGACGATGTTCCTGGCGGCGGCGGTCTGTGCCTCGCTCATCCGCATGGTCGCGCCGGCGCGGCCGCGCGAGCGGGTCACTCTCGCCTCGATCTTCTCCGGCATCGTCTTCATCCGCAGCCGGCCGGTGCTGCTCGGCGTCATCTCCCTCGATCTCTTCGCCGTGCTGCTGGGCGGCGCCACCGCACTGCTGCCGATCTATGCCCGCGACATCCTCGGCACCGGCCCCTGGGGACTGGGCCTGCTGCGCGCCGCGCCGGCGGTGGGCGCGCTCGCCATGTCGGTGGTGCTGGGCCGCAATCCGATGGAGCACCGCGTCGGCCCGACGCTCTTCGTCGCGGTGATCACCTTCGGCCTCGCCACCATGCTGTTCGGCATCTCGACCGATCTCCGGCTCTCGCTGGCGGCGCTGGCGCTGCTCGGCGCCTCCGATGTGGTGAGCGTGGTGATCCGCTTTGCTCTCGTGCAGCTGCAGACACCCGACGAGATGCGCGGCCGGGTCAGCGCGGTCAATTACCTCTTCGTCGGCACCTCGAATCAACTCGGCGAATTCGAATCCGGCCTCACCGCGGCGCTCTTCGGCGCCGTGCCGGCGGTGCTGCTCGGCGGCTTCGGCACCGTGCTGGTGGCGCTGCTCTGGATGCGGATCTTCCCGCAGCTCCGCCGCATCCATTCCCTCGAAGGCTGAGCCGTAGCCATGCCGAGACGCGCGGCGTGATCCAGGGCGCCATCGGTCTCGGCGTTGGTTTTGCGATCGGGCAAATCCGCTGTCGTCCTGCTGAGATCGTCCAAAGAGCGCGGAAATTGCAGTTGTGTGACATTCGAGATACGCCCCGAAAGTATTGCGGGCGGGTCGCGGCCCAACCGTGACGCGAGCGGATACTCCAGGATTCCGCAATTTCAGGTCGTCTTTGGATGAATAGATCTCATGCTTTACGGTTTTGTTGCGATGCGGCAACCCGGATTCCGGACTGATTCCGACGCGGTGCCGGTACGGCCTGCCTATCGCCGCGCGCCGCGACGTTAACCAAGGTTTCCCGGACGCCCCCGGAGGGATGCTCTCCGGCGGGCGGGCAGATTTTGTAAACCATTGCTGTGTTATCTGTTTTGGCGGTCCTGGGAGCGCTTTCGCGTCCCTCGGGCTGCTAGTCACTTCGGACAGGTATCGCGCCGGCGGCCTTTCCGCCATCTAATCGATGGGGCTAGGGATCCTCCTTCGGCGGGGACCGCTGTGTCGCTATTGAGGCAGAGCC
>DATJOK010000119.1:0-12234 GCA_035507155.1 Allostellaceae bacterium | reverse complement strand
CCGCTTAACTCGCATTTAAAGGGAATAGCGGACTCTCCGCGCCGCGCGAGCGCTAAGGCGTGATGCCTGAGATCTCAGATCACGCGGCAGCCAGTCAGATTGATCCTTCTGCGCGTCGCATTCGGCAAGGCGCGAGCATTGATGTTCAGGAGTCCCTCAATGAGCTTCCTCTCCAACCTGTCGATCCGAGCGAAGGTGATCGGCGCGTTCGCAGTTGTCCTCGCGATCACGCTTGGCCTTGGCCTATTTTCGATCGACCGACTTAATTCTGTAAACGATGTTGCTGCCGACATCCGCAGCGATTGGTTGCCCGGCACGCGGTACCTTGGCGAGCTTTCGTTTCACACCATGCGCTATCGCCAGTTGGAGGCCGCGCACATCCTGGCTACCTCAAAAGAAGCGAAAGATAAGGAAGAGGCCGGCATGAAGGCCGTGCTTGAGGATGTAACTAAGTCTCGAGCAAAATATGAACCGACAATTTCAACTCCTGAAGAGCGATCATTAGCGGAACCCGCGTTCCGGGATTGGGACGCATATGTGCTGGCGAGCAAAAACCTTATAGCAATCTCCGAGAAAGGCGATGCCGCCACGGCGACGCATCTCTACACCAGCGATATGCGGGCGCTTTTCAACAAGTTCAAAGACGAGCTGCTCGCGGATCTTGCCTTCAATGTACGTGAAGGGACCAAAGCGGCTGACCATGGTGCCCAGGTTTATGCCGATGCTCGTCTGTACGTGCTTATCGGCGTGATCCTCGCGCTGACGCTCGGCGCCGCCGCGGCATATCTAATCGTGTCCGGAGTTTCTGCTCCGATCGGTCGGATGACGGGCGTGATGGGCAAGCTTGCGGAGCACGATCTGTCTGTAGAGATCGCCGGCATCGAGCGGCGCGACGAGATCGGGTCGATGGCAAAGGCGGTGCAGGTCTTCAAGGATAACATGGTGAAGGCCGATGAGCTCGCCGCCGAGCAGAAGGCGGAGCAGGCAAAGAAGGAGGAGCGGCAGAAGAAGATCGAGGGCTACATCGCGGGCTTCGACCGCTCGGTCCAGCAGACGCTGGGCACGGTAGCCTCGGCCTCGACGCAGATGCGCTCGACGGCGGAGAGCATGTCGGCGACCGCGGAAGAGACCAGCCGGCAGGCGACGGCGGTTGCGGCGGCGACCGAGGAAGCGTCGACCAACGTGCAGACGGTGGCGACGGCGACCGAGGAGCTTTCGGCCTCGATCGCAGAGATCGGCCGTCAGGTGGAGCAGTCCTCGACCGTCACGCGGAAGGCGGTGGAAGAGGCGCAGAGCACCAGCCAGACGGTGGACGCGCTCGCCAAGGCGGCGCAGCGGATCGGCGACGTGGTGAAGCTGATCCAGGACATCGCCTCGCAGACCAACCTGCTGGCGCTCAACGCCACCATCGAGGCGGCGCGCGCCGGCGAGGCGGGCAAGGGCTTCGCGGTGGTGGCGAGCGAGGTGAAGACGCTCGCCAACCAGACCTCGAAAGCCACCGAGGAGATCGGCTCGCAGATCGCCGAGATCCAGACCTCGACCGGGCAGACGGTGACGGCGATCCAGTCGATCGCCGGCACCATCGGGCAGATCAACGAGATCTCGAGCGCCATCGCTTCTGCGGTGCAGGAGCAGAGCGCCGCGACCCAGGAGATCTCCGGCAACGTGCAGCAGGCGGCGAAGGGAACCTCGGAGATCACCACCAACATCACCGGCGTGACGCAAGCGGCGGGCGAGACCGGCTCGGCCTCGAACCAGGTGCTGACGGCGGCGGGCGAGCTCAGCCAGCAGGCGGAGAAGCTCCGCCGCGAGGTCGACGGCTTCCTCGCCGACATCC
The DNA here is from genome assembly GCA_035507155.1 of Allostellaceae bacterium. Lineage (GTDB taxonomy): Bacteria > Pseudomonadota > Alphaproteobacteria > ATCC43930 > CGMCC-115725 > DASZHJ01. Next base: position 10,397 of record DATJOK010000119.1, on the reverse strand, counting down.
GCGCCGCCTAGCGACACGGGAACAGTCCCGGCGGGCAGACATTCCCCTCCCCAGTCTCGCCCGCCTCGACGCCGGCTGCGCCAACGCAGCCGGCGTCGGCTTTTTCGCATGCCGGTGTAGGCACCCGACAGATCGGCGCGGCCTGCATGCCGCCATGCCGAAAACGCAGCCGTCGCCATTACCCATTGCGACTGCTGTGGAAAGCCGCAACCGGAGATCATCGCCCGACCGCCGGCGATCGACTTTCCAGGCCGATCGGGCTCTCGACTTAACGCGCGTTTAAATTGAGGCCGCTAATCGTGCTGGTTCCGAGATGCGGAACAGCGACGAAGCGGAGAGGGTGATTCCATGCACGCGTTCATGAGCCTGTCGATCCGAGCAAAGGTGATGGCCGCCTTCGGCGCCGTCCTGATGGTGACGCTCGGCCTCGGCCTGTTCGCCATCGAGCGGCTCGGCTCGGTGAATGGCGCCGCTGCGGAGGTCCGCGATAACTATCTGCCCTCGACCCGCTATCTCGGCGTCGTTGCCGCGCTGAGCGAGCGCTTCCGCTTGGTACAGGACCTTCTGGTCAATGCCGAGAGCGACGAGGTCCGGGCGAACTACATGAAGACCATCCCGGACACTCTCGCGGCGCGGGACAAGGCATGGCATGACTACGAGCCGACGATCAGCGACGGCGAGGAGAAGCGCCTGGCCGACGTCATCGCCAAGGGCTGGGACGCCTATCTCACCGCGACGAACAAGCTCTACGATCTCGTCAAGGCGGGCAAGCGAGAGGATGCCGGCAAGTTCTTCCGCAATGACATGAAGGACATCTTCGCGCCGATCCGCGACAGCCTCGATGCCGACATGCGGCTCAACGCGGAGGAAGGCGTCAAGGCGGCAAACCGCGGCGAGCAGGTCTATCTCAGCGCGCGGCTCTATATCAGCATCGGTCTCGGCGTGGCACTGCTGCTCTGCGCCGGCGCGGCCTATGTCATCATCGGCGGCGTCTCCGGTCCGATCGCGCGGATGACCGGGGTGATGGGGAAGCTTGCGGCGCACGATACGACGGTGATGATCGACGGCATCGAGCGGAAGGACGAGATCGGCTCGATGGCGAAGGCGGTGCAGGTCTTCAAGGAGAATATGCTGAAGGCCGACGAGCTTGCCGCCGCACAGAAGGCGGAGCAGGTCAAGAAGGAGGAGCGGCAGAAGAAGATCGAAGGCTATATCTCGGGCTTCGACCGCTCGGTGCAGCAGGCGCTGGGGACGCTCGCCTCGGCCTCGACGGAGATGCGCTCGACGGCGGAGAGCATGTCGGCGACCGCCGAGGAGACCAGCCGCCAGAGCGGCGCGGTCGCCGCGGCGACGGAGCAGGCTTCCGCCAACGTGCAGACGGTGGCGACGGCGACCGAGGAGCTCTCGGCCTCGATCGCAGAGATCGGCCGACAGGTAGAGCAGTCCTCGACCGTCACCCGCAAGGCGGTGGAGCAGACCCAGGGCACCAGCACGACGGTCGCGGGGCTCGCCAAGGCGGCGCAGCGGATCGGCGACGTGGTGAAGCTCATTCAGGACATCGCCTCGCAGACCAACCTGCTGGCCCTCAACGCCACCATCGAGGCGGCGCGCGCCGGCGACGCCGGCAAGGGCTTCGCGGTGGTGGCGAGCGAGGTGAAGACGCTCGCCAACCAGACCTCGAAGGCGACGGAGGAAATCTCCTCCCAGATCTCGGAGATGCAGTCGGCGACGGGCCAGACGGTCTCGGCGATCGAGACGGTGACCAGCACCATCTCGCAGATCAACGAGATCTCGAGCGCGATCGCGTCCGCGGTGCAGGAGCAGGGCTCGGCGACCCAGGAGATCGCCGGCAACGTGCAGGAGGCGGCGAAGGGGACGCAGGAGATCAGCACCAACATCACCGGCGTCAACCAGGCGGCGACCGAGACCGGCGCCGCCGCCTCGCAGGTGTTGTCCTCCTCCGGCGAGCTCAGCCGGCAGGCGGAGAAGCTGCGCGGCGAGGTCGAGAAGTTCCTCGCCGACATCCGCGCCGCCTGAGGTGCCGCTCATGAGCCAGCCTCAATGAGGTCCGAAAACCGCGAGCCTCGGCCGCCGGCCGGTGGCATGCTCGGGCGATGGAAAGGCTGGATGCCAGGGTCTGCTACCGCGCCCTCGAGACGCGGGACGCGCGTTTCGACGGGCGCCTCTTCGTCGGCGTAACCTCGACCGGGATCTATTGCCGGCCGATCTGCCCGGCGCGCACGCCCAAGTTCGAGAATTGCCGGTTCTATCCGTCGGCGGCGGCGGCACAGGAAGCGGGCTTCCGGCCTTGCCTCCGCTGCCGGCCAGAGACCGCGCCGGAGATCGGCGCCTGGCGCGGCACCTCGAACACGGTCTCCCGCGCCCTCGCGCTCATCGCCGAGGGGGCGCTCGACGGCGACGATGCCAGCGTCGACCGGCTGGCGGAGCGGCTGGGCATCGGCGAGCGTCAGCTGCGCCGCCTGTTCAAGCAGCATCTGGGCGCCTCGCCGATCGCGGTGGCGCAGACCCGCCGGGTGCTCTTCGCCAAGCAGCTGATCCACGACACGCAACTCGCCATGGCGGAGATCGCACTCGCCGCCGGCTTCGGCAGCGTCCGCCGTTTCAACGAGACCTTCCGCCAGTTGTTCCAACGGCCGCCGAGCGCCCTCGGCCGCAGGCCGGTCGCCGCCGCGGCTGGCGGGATGGTGTCCGCCTCCGCCACCGGCGTCACCGTGCGGCTGCGCTACCGGCCGCCCTACGACTGGCCGGCGATGCTGTCCTTCCTCGCCGCGCGCGCGGTCGAGGGCGTCGAGCGGGTCGAGGGCGATCTCTACCGTCGGACGGTCAACCAGGACGGGTTGCTGGGGACGGTCGAGGTCGGCCACGCGCCGGAGCGGTCGAGCCTCGTCGCGACGATCCGGTTTCCCTCCGTCGGCGCCCTCGCTGGCATCGTCGCGCGCATCCGCCGCGTGTTCGATCTCGACGCCGACGTCGCCTTGATCGGTGCCCACCTCGCCCAGGACCCGTTGCTGGGACCTCTCGTGGCGGCCCGTCCCGGGCTGCGGGCGCCCGGCGGCTGGGACGGTTTCGAGCTTGCCTGCCGGGCAGTGCTCGGCCAGCAGGTTTCGGTGGAGGCGGCCCGGCGCCTCGCCGGGCAGCTGGTGCGGCTCTGCGGCAGCAAGCTGCCGGCGGATCAGCTGGCGGATCCGGCGCTGCCGCTCGCCTTTCCGACCGCGCAGCAGGTGATGGCTGCCGATCTTGCACCGCTCGGAATGCCCGGCGCCCGCAAGGCGGCGCTGCAGACCGTGGCGCGGGCGGCGCTTGCGGACCCGCATCTCTTCCAGCCGCTCGCCACTGTGGAGGCGACGGTGGCGCGGCTGCGCGCCATCCCCGGCATCGGCGAGTGGACGGCGCATTACATCGCGCTCCGCGCGGTGCGTGAGGCGGATGCCTTTCCAGCGAGCGATATCGGCCTGCTCCGAGGCGCCGCGGGTGGCACCGGCCTCAGGCCTTCGCCGGCGGAGCTGCGGGGCCGCGCCGAGCCCTGGCGGCCCTGGCGTGCCTATGCCGCACAACACCTCTGGGCCGCCGATGCCGGCGCGCCGGAAGGCAGGAGATGACACCATGACCGAGCCGCTGCGTCTTCGCATCGACCGCATCGGGACGCCGATCGGCGAGCTCGTCCTCATCGCCGACGAGGCGGACCGGCTGCGCGTGGTCGACTGGAGCGATCGGGAAGCCGATTGGCGCCGCGGGCTTCGTCGGCACTACGGTGCCGACGGGTTCACCCTGACAGCCGAGAAGAATCCCGGCGGGTTCTCGGATGTGATGCGCGCCTATTTCGCCGGCGATCTCGCTGCGATCGAGAAGCTGCCGGTCGCCACTGGCGGCACGGACTTCCAGAAGACGGTCTGGCGAGCCCTGCGCCGCATTCCCAGCGGCAAGACCGTCTCCTATGCGGGGCTCGCCCGGCGCATCGGCCGCGAGACCGCGGTGCGCGCGGTGGGTCTCGCCAACGGGGCCAATCCCATCAGCATCGTGGTGCCCTGCCATCGCGTCATCGGCTCCGATGGCTCGCTCACCGGCTATGGCGGCGGCATTCACCGCAAGCGCTGGCTCCTCGCCCATGAGGGTCTGGATACCCCGAGCGACTAGCGACAAAGGCGCGTCCCGGGCACCTCCACCTGCGGCATGCGGGCCTCGATGGTGGCGACGCGCTCCGCCACGTAGGGCGAGGGATGTTCCGGGGAAAGCACGCGCGGATTGGGCAGCACCGCCGCCAGGAGTGCCGCCTCGCGCCGCGTCAGCATTGCCGCCGGCTTGTGGAAATGGGTGACGGCAGCCGTCTCGGCGCCATAGATGCCGGGCCCCCATTCCACGATGTTGAGATAGACCTCCAGAATGCGCGACTTGCTCCAAGTGAGCTCGAGCAGCACGGTGATATAGGCCTCGATCGCCTTGCGCAGCAGGTTGCGTCCCGGCCACAGCAGCAGGTTCTTCGCCGTCTGCTGGGAGAGCGTGCTGGCGCCGCGCAACCGCCCGCCGGCGCGATAACGCTCGATGGCGGCGCCGATCTCGCCGAAATCGAAACCGTGGTGGAAGCAGAAGCGGGTGTCCTCCGAGGCGATCACTGCGCGGGGCAGCCAGGGCGAGATGCGCGAGAGCGGCACCCATTGCTGCCGAATCGGCTCGCCGGCGGCCGCCCGGATCAGCATCAGCGGGGTAATCGGCGGCGGCAGGAAGCGGTAGGCGGCGACGAAGGGGATCGGCAGCAGCAGCACGGTCAGCAGCGCCCAGGTAAGCACGCTGCGGATGCGCTGGCCGAGCGTGCGGCCGGAAGCTGGGGCGGCCACTGCCGATGGACCGTGGCGCGGGTCCCTCATCCGGTGGCGCAGCCCTGTGGCGCCGCCTTCATCAGGGGGAACGCGTTTCGCCGCGCGGCGCCGGTCGGAGGAAATTCTCCGCCAGCGCGTGATAGACGCCTGTGGGGCAGATCAGTCGGGAGGTCGAATAGGCGATCACCGAGGCCAGCATCAGGGGGACCAGCAACGCGTGGTTGTTCGTCATCTCGGTGACGATGACGAAGGCGGTGATCGGCGCCTGCACGACGCCGGTGAAATAGGCGACCATGCCCAGGAGGATGAGCGCGCCGATCGGCGCGTGGGGGAAGAAGGTCGCGATGTTGGCGCCGAGCCCGCCGCCGACGGCTAGGGAGGGCGAGAAGATGCCGCCGGGCAGCCCGCTGATCGAGGAGAAGACGGTCGCTGCCAGCTTCAGGAGGCCGAAGCTCTGGGGCATGCCGTGGCTGCCGTCGAGGAGCCCGCTCACCTGCTCGTATCCGGTGCCGTAGGTGGTCGATCCCGAGACGAGGCCGGTGAGTGCCGTCAGTCCGCCGCAGATCGCCGCGAAGGGGATCGGATGCTGCTTGATCCAGCGCCCGAGGGTGCCGGGCAGTCCGCGCGCCACCTCGACCAGGATCCGGCTGAAGAGACCGCCGAGCGCGCCGCCGACGACCCCGCAGACGGGCACAGCGAGCCAGTCGGTGCCGAGCTGAAGCGCCGCGTCGGTGGTGCCGAAATAGCTGTAATTGCCCACCAGGGTGAGGGAGGTGAGGCCGGCGGCGATGACGGCGCCGATGATGAGGCCGCTGGCGCGGATCTCGAAGGACCGACTCATCTCCTCGATCCCGAACACGATGCCGGCGAGCGGCGTATTGAAGGCGGCGGCGACGCCAGCGGCGGCTCCGGCGAGGATCAGGCCGGGCTGCTTGCTCGGCGACAGGCGACCGACCAGGAACATGATGGAGGCGCCCACCTGGACCGAGGGTCCCTCGCGACCCACCGAGGCGCCGCAGAGCAATCCCAACAGGGTCACCAGTACCTTGCCGACCGCGATCCGGGCCGAGACCAGGCGGCCGCGCGCCGCCTGGTCGGTGAGCCGGCGCGCGGCGATCGCCTGCGGAATGCCGCTGCCCTGGGAGTTCGGGAATACCTTGTTGGTGATCAGGACCAGCGCCGCGAAGGCCAGGGGCATCACCACCATGGGCGCATATCGCGCGGAGGGCGAGGCGAGGAGCAGCCGCTGGAACTCCAGCTGGGCAAAGTCGGCGAGCTTGGCGAAAGCGACCGACGCGGCGCCGACGGCGACGCCGCCCAGGACGAAGATGGCGCGTCGCCGCCAACGCACAGAGAGGAACAGGAGGTAGCGGAAACGATGCCGGCGTAGGGCGAAGTCCATGCGGGAAAGGGGCCTCGGATGGCGGGTCGGGACCCGCCATCATGCGCATGGAGCAGGCTTCCGCAAGGGCGGCGGATATCCAGTGGGCGGGCGCCAGCTTCGGCGAGAGGGTCGCTGCCTCGTAGCACGGTGGCCTCGATCCGGCACCGCCGATGCACTACGCTTCCAAGAGCATCGAGAGCGCTTGTGGCGGCAGCCCTCGATGCGGTTCGTCAGCAACGGGATGCCGGATGGATCATCGTCTCGACGGCAAGGTCTGTCTGGTCACCGGGGTGGGGCGGGGGATCGGCCGGGCGATCGCCCGCCGTTTTGCCGCCGCGGGGGGCCGTCTTGCCATCCTCGACTGCAACAGCGCAGAGCTCGCGGCGGCCGCCGAGGAGATCGAAGGGTGCCTGCCGGTGGTCTGCGATGTCGGCGATCCCGCGCAGATCGAGGCGGCGGTCGGCGAGGTGGGGCGCGGCTTCGGCCGGCTGGATGTTCTCGTCAACAATGCCGCGGCGCCGACGACCTATGCGACGGTGCCCGAGCTCAGCCTCGCCGCCTGGGACGAGGCCCTGCGGATCAACCTGACGGCGGCTTTCCTGTTCTGCAAATACGCGATCCCGCTGATGCGGCTGCATGGCGGCGGCGCCATCGTCAACGTCGCTTCGCAGCTCGCCCGCGTCTCGGCGCCGCGCCGCGCCGCCTATTCCGCCACCAAGGGCGCGCTGGTGGCCTTCACCAAGGGGCTTGCCATCGACCATGCCGCCGAGGGCATCCGCGCCAACACCCTCTCGCCGGGCGCCACCATGACGCCCCGCCTTACCGAGCGGCACGGCAGCGAGGCCGCCGTCGAGACGGAGCTCGGCCCCTTGCACCTGCTGGGGCGGGTGGCGCGGCCAGAAGAGATCGCCGAGGCCGCGGTCTTTCTGGCATCGGACGCGGCGTCCTTCATGACCGGCGCCGATCTCCTGGTCGATGGCGGCTACACCGCGCATTGAAGGTTCTTCGCGCGCCGAGTCGGGAGCCAGGGCCGAGCTCCGCTGCGACCGCCGCGCCGCTGCCATCATGCCTTTACGCCCGTCTCCGCGCAGTGACGCCTGCAAATGATCGCTAATCATTGGCTGAATCGCTCTCATAAGATTATTATCCAGTGACCCGATTCACGTGACGCTCGATGGCGACGTGCTACGATCGGTTCACTAGGCCGAATGTCGGCGGTATCGATTCGCTCACGCCGACACCACAGAGGAGACAGATGATGGCCAAAGCGAAGAAGAGGAAGGCATCCAAGAAGAAGGCCTCCCGCAAGGCGGCGGCAAAGGGCGCGCGCCGGAAGCTCGCGACGAAGAAGAAGGCGAGGAAGGCCGCGAAGCCGAAGCGGAAGGTAGCGAAGAAGAAGAAGGCTGCCGCCAAGAAGGCGGCGCCGAAGAAGGTCTCCAAGCCGCGCCCGGCGCCGATGGCTCCGCCGGCGCCGCCGGAGCCGCCCATGGCTCCCGAGCCCGAGTCCACTTTTCCTGACCCGTGGCGTCCGCTCGGGCAGTAAGCAGCTGATCTGAGGGGGATCCGGCGCTTCGGTAACGGGCGCCGGTCCGCGCGGCCATCGTGCGGAAGGTTGGGGGTGGCCGGTCCAGATGAAGCTCGGGACCGGCGGCAGGGGCAGCAGCGATCAGCGGGGGCGCTTTCGGGGGATCGGAGCGCTCCCGCGCTGCGGCACGGAGAGGCGGGGAGACGCCCCGGCAGAGTTCGCTGGTGCGGCGCTAAGCCATTCGCAGAAGTTGCGAATTCCGCACCGATCGGGCTATCTTGGGGCGCTCTTGGTGCCCGCCCGAGCTGTCTGCCGGGCGGTGCCGAGGCAGGGAAAGTCGGAAACGTCGCGGACAAAACCATAGATGCTCGAGCCTGAAGACGAGCACCGGTTCGGTGGCGGCTACTTGATGCCGCCTTCATCCATGCGCTGGACGGTCAGCTGGATTTCGCACATGGGCGGTGCCGTCGACACCGCCGCGGACCGATAATCCCGCCCATATAAGCAATCAGGGAGCCGCTGTGACGCCGACCGATATCAGCCGTCCCGACTACTTCCACAAGGTCGTCGACTGCCAGTGGGCGTGTCCCGCCCACACGCCGGTGCCGGAGTACATCCGGCTGATCGCCGCTGGCCGCTATACCGACGCCTACATGGTCAATTGGAAGTCGAACGTGTTTCCGGGCATCCTCGGGCGCACCTGCGACCGACCCTGCGAGCCCGCCTGCCGGCGTGGCCGGGTCGAAAAGGAGCCGGTGGCGATCTGCCGCCTGAAACGGGTTGCCGCCGACAACAAGGAAGACGTCCGCGGCCGCCTGCCGATCGCACCGGTGAAGAAGAACGGCAAGAGGGTGGCCCTGGTGGGCGCCGGTCCCGCCTCCCTGACGGTCGCCCGCGACCTGGCGCCGCTGGGGTATCACGTGGTGCTGTTCGACGGCGATCCCAAGGCGGGCGGCATGATCCGCAGCCAGATCCCGCGCTTCCGGCTCCCGGAATCCGTCATCGACGAGGAGGTCGGCTATATCGTCGATATCGGCGGCATCGAGCTCCGCCTGGGCCAGCGCATCGACAGCCTGAAGGCGCTCCTCGCCGAGGGCTATGACGCGGTCTTCGTCGGCAGCGGTGCGCCGCGCGGCCGCGACCTTGAGATCCCCGGCCGCAAGGAAGCGGCCAAGAACATCCATATCGGCATTGACTGGCTCTCCAACGTCTCCTTCGGCCACATCGACAAGATCGGCCGGCGGGTGATCGTGCTGGGCGGCGGCAACACCGCCATGGACTGCTGCCGCACCTCGCGCCGGCTCGGCGGCGAGGACGTGAAGGTGATCGTGCGCAGCGGCTACGAGGAGATGAAGGCCTCGCCCTGGGAGAAGGAGGATGCGACCCACGAGGGGATCCCGATCCTCAATTTCCTGGTGCCGAAGGAGTTCACCCATAAGGACGGCCGCTTGACCGGCGTCACCTTCGAGAAGGTGGTGGCGAAATACGACGAGAAGGGAAAGCGGAGCCTGGTTCCCTCGGGCGAGCCGGATCAGCATTTCGAGTGCGACGATGTGCTGGTGGCGATCGGCCAGGAGAACGCCTTCCCCTGGATGGAGCGCGACATCGGCCTGGAGTTCGATCGCTGGGGCATGCCCAAGGTCGATCCCGTCACCATGCAGTCCACCATTCCCACCGTGTTCTTCGGTGGCGACGCCGCCTTCGGCCCGAAGAACATCATCTGGGCAGTGGCGCACGGCCAGCAGGCGGCGATCTCGATCGACAAGCTGCTGAACGGCGAGGACGTGAAAGACCGCCCGCCGCCCAATGTCAGCCTCGTGAGCCAGAAGATGGGCATCCACGAGTGGAGCTACGACAACGACATCTCCAACGACCTCCGCTACAAGGTGCCGCTGCGCGATCTCGGCGTGGCGCTGAAGGACGTGAAGGTGGAGGTGGAGCTGGGCTTCGATCAGAAGCTGGGCTTCCTCGAGGCGGAGCGCTGCCTCAATTGCGATGTGCAGACGGTGTTCACCGGCGAGCTCTGCATCGAGTGCGATGCCTGCGTCGACATCTGCCCGATGGACTGCATCACCTTCACCCATGACGGGACCGAGGAGGAGCTGCGCCAGCATCTCAGCGCGCCCGCCATGAACCTTACCCAGGATCTCTACGTATCGGGCCATCTCAAGACCGGCCGCGTCATGGCCAAGGACGAGGATGTCTGCCTGCACTGCGGCCTCTGTGCCGAGCGGTGCCCGACCGGCGCCTGGGACATGCGCAAATTCCTTCTCGAAATGGCGGAGGCGGGGCCGGCATGCCGAAGCCGATAACCAGCGTCAACGATTTCGTCGTCAAGTTCGCCAACGTCAACGGCTCGGGCTCGGCGAGCGCCAACACGCTCTTCGCCAAGTCGATCCTGCGCATGGGCGTGCCGGTGGCGTCGCGCAACATCTTCCCGTCCAACATCCAGGGCCTGCCCACCTGGTACGAGGTCAGGATCTCCGAGGCCGGCCATATCGGGCGGCGCGGCGGCGTCGACCTCATGGTGGCGATGAACCCGCAGACCTGGGACAAGGACGTCGCCGAGATCGAGCCCGGCGGCTATCTCTTCTACGATTCCACCAAGCCGATGCCGAAGTCGAAGTTCCGCGACGACATCACCGTGGTGGGG
>DATJOK010000118.1:0-3135 GCA_035507155.1 Allostellaceae bacterium | reverse complement strand
CCGAGCTCATCCCGCATCTCGATCCCGTCGACAGCGCGCTCGCCGGCGCCACCGCGGTCGGCCACGTGCTGGAATGCTCGGGCCAGATCACCGGCGGCAATTTCGAGCCGCCGGGCGGCGGCGGGTTCGATGCGGCGGATTATGCGCGGCTCGGATTCCCGCTGGCGCGCGTGATGGCGGACGGCAGCGCCGAGATCGGCCTGCTGCCGGGCGCCGCCGGCCGCGTCGATCCCATGACCTGCACGCTGCAGCTTCTCTACGAGGTGCACGATCCCCGCGCCTACCTGACGCCCGACGTCACCATCGACTTCACCGGCATAAGCTTCGAGCCGGTCGGCCCCAACCGCGTCCGCATGAGCGGCGCCCGCGCCGCCGGACGGCCGGCGAAGCTCAAGGTCTCGGGCTTCGTCGACCGGCCCGGCTTCATTGCCGATGTGGAGATCGCTTTCGCCGGGTCCCACGCGCTGGACCGCGCGCGCCGTGCCGCCGAGGCGCTCCGCCTGCGGCTCTCGAACTGGCGCGACGAGGACATCGTCGTCGATCTCGTCGGCGTCGACTCGGTGCTGGGGAAGGCGTCGGCGCCCCTCATCGCGCCGCCGCCGGAGCTCCGCGTCCACGTCTCCGCCCGCTGTCCCGACGCCGAGGCGGCGCAGATCGTCGAGGACGAGGTCTATGCGCTGACGCTCTCCGGCCCGGCGGGCGGCGGCGCGGTCAGGAGCGAGCGGCGCCCGCGCCTGGAAGTGCTGACCGGCTTCATCGCCCGCGATCTCGTCAAGACCTCGCTCGACTGGACGGTGGCCGGATGAGAGTGGGCGATCTCGCGGCGGGCCGCGCCGGCGACAAGGGCGACATCCTGGATCTGACCCTGGTCGCTGCCGATGACGCCGCCTATCGGCGCCTCGAGCGCGAGGTGACCGCCGAGGTCGCCCGCCGCGCCCTCAACGAGGTGGTGCCCGGCGCGGTGCAGCGCTACGCGATCCCCGGCCTCCGCGCGCTCAAATTCGTGGCGCCGACCGCGCTTCCCGGCGGCGTCTACGCGACGCTCCACGCCGGCCTCCACTGGCAGAAGGCGGCGATCGCCATATTGCTCGATCTGGAGATCGGGAATTGAAGCGGCGCGTTCGCGTGGACAGCGCGAGCGCCCGCGTTGCAGAGTCGGGAAAGCCATCGGGAGGGAAGCCATGACCGTTCATCTCGGCGCCGGTGATTTCAAATACCGCGTTGAGGAGGGCTGGGGCGAGCTGCCGCCGGGGTGGTCGTTCAGGGAGGTAGCAGCGGTCGGCGTCGACCACAGGGATAACGTCTACGTCTTCAATCGCGGCGAGCATCCTGTCATCGTCTTCGACCGCGCAGGCCGGTTCCTGCGCTCCTGGGGCGAGGGCGTGTTCAGCCGCGCGCACGGCCTCCACATGGCGCCGGACGAGACGATGTACCTGACCGACGACGGCGACCACACGGTCCGCCGCTGCACGCTCGACGGCAAGGTGCTGCTGACGCTCGGCATCCCCGGCAAGCCGGCGGAGTTCCTGAGCGGCGAGCCCTTCCACCGCTGCACCCACACCGCGCTCTCGCCCAAGGGCGAGATCTACGTCTCCGACGGCTACGGCAACGCGCGGGTCCACAAATATTCGCCGGACGGCAAGCTCCTCATGTCCTGGGGCGAGCCCGGCACCGATCCCGGCCAGTTCAACATCGTGCACAACATCTGCTGCGACGGCGACGGCTGGGTCTATGTGGCGGACCGCGAGAACCACCGCGTGCAGGTGTTCGACGGCAACGGCCGGTACGAGGCGCAGTGGAACAACCTGCACCGCCCCTGCTGCCTCTACATGCCGCCGGGGAGAGAGCCGCTCTGCTACATCGGCGAGCTCGGCCCCGGCATGCCGGTCAACATCCGGATCCCGAACCTCGGCCCCCGCCTCAGCATCGTGACCCACGAGGGGAAGCTGCTGGCGCGGCTCGGCACCCTCACCGCCGGCCTGGAACCCGGCCGCTTCGTGGCGCCGCACGGTATTGCCGTCGACAGCCGCGGCGACATCTATGTGGGCGAGGTCTCCTACACCGCCTGGCCCAGCATCTTCGCCGACCAGCCGCGCCCCAGCCCGCTGCGCTCGCTGCAGAAGCTGGTGAAGGAGGGGTGATTCCGCCGCGCGACCGGCCTTGCCGAGCGCCGCGGCAGCGCAGGCGGGCGGACGTCGCGGGAAAGTCCGGCCGGTGTCGGGTTCATGACGTGGCGCTCCATGCTCTTTCCGCCATCCTCTCCCCATGACTGACGACGCCCCGCTGCTGATCCAGAAGCTGCGCCTGCAGCGGGGGTGGTCGCAGGAGCAGCTGGCCGAGCTCGCAGGTCTGAGCGCGCGGACGATCCAGCGGATCGAGCGCGGACAGAATCCAAGCGCCGAGTCCCTGAAGGCGATCGCGGCCGTGCTCGAGGTCGATTTTGGCGCTCTCCGAGAGGCACACATGACCCCATCCCCGAGCCAGAGCGTCAGCGCGGACGAAGCCCTCGCCCTTGCGAGGGTCAGAAAGATCAAAAGCTTCTACATGCACGCGATCGAGTATGCGCTGATCATCGGCTTTCTCGCGCTCGTCAACATCTTCGCCTACCCGCGCGAGCCCTGGGTGCTGTGGCCCGCCATTCCCTGGGGCCTCGTCCTGGCGCTGCACGGGCTCAAGGCCTTCGACCGGGTCCCGTTCCTGAACGCGGCATGGGAGAAGCGGACGGTGGAGAAATACCTGGGACGGGAATTGTAGCCGGCGGCGTCAGGTTGACGGTCCTGCCGCTATCTCACCTCGCCCGCCACTCCGCCAGCTCCACCGTGACGTCCTCGGGGCCGCGCAGGAAGACCAGCTTGCGGTCGTGAAACTCCATCACGCGATTGCGCAGCTCGACCCCAGCCGCCCTGAGCCTCGCGATCTCGGCATCCAGGTTATCGACGACAAAGCACACGTGATTGAAGCCGAGCTTGTCGAGGCGGTCGATGCTGGGATCGGGAAGCGGCGCCGGCCGGCGGTAGTGCAGCAGCTGCACCTCGATGTGGGGCGTCGCATTCTCCAGCGCCAGCGTCACGTGATCCGCCTCGATGCCGGCGACCCCCATGTAGTCCTCCATGACCTTGCCGGTCACCACCGCGA
>DATJOK010000117.1:0-2803 GCA_035507155.1 Allostellaceae bacterium | reverse complement strand
CTTCCGTCACCTCCACGGCAAATCTGCGAGCCTTTCGCCGTTCAAACGCTTCGCGTTCGAGCTGCGCGATATCGCGCGTCGGCAACCGCTGCCCGGCTACCGTCTCGGCGTCGAACGCGACCGCACCGGGCGCGAGCTGCTGGTCTTTGCCCGCAGCCACTTGTCCACAGCGGGCTGTGGACAAGTTGTTGACGCCGTCGTGCCTTCAGGAACCTCGGAGCGCGTGCCATCGGGAACCGAAGCCGCGTGCCATCAGGAACCCGCATCGACATTTTCCGCCGGAAATTCCGTCGCCTGCGCGCCGCCTAACTTAGAGTCTAACCCAGAAGAATCTAACGAATCTGTTGTTGGCGGCGGCGCGACCCAGTGCAAAACGGGGAGCGGGGCTCGATGATCGTCGCGCTGCTCAATCAGAAAGGCGGCGTCGGCAAGACGACGCTCGCCCTGCATCTCGCCGGCCAATGGGCCCGGCAAGGAAAGCGGATCACACTGATCGACGCCGACCCCCAAGGCTCGGCGCTCGACTGGTCCGAGCAGCGCGCACGCCGACGCCATGACCGCCTGTTCGGCGTCATCGGCCTCGCGCGCGACACGCTGCATCGCGAAGCCCCCGAGCTCGGTCGTCATGCCGATCACGTCATCATCGACGGGCCGCCGCGCGTCGCCGCGTTGCTGCGCTCGGCGCTGCTCGCCGCTGACCTCGCGCTGATCCCCGTGCAACCGTCGCCCTTCGACGGCTGGGCATCGGCGGAAATGCTCGCGCTGATCGCCGAAGCGCGCGTCTTTCGCCCCGCACTCGTAGCCCGCTTCGCTCTCAACCGCTGTCCCGCGCGCACCGTCATCGCCCGCGAGACCGCGCATAGCCTCACCGAACACGATCCGCCGGCGCTCGCGGCGCGGATCGGCCAGCGCGTCATCTTCGCCGACGCGGCCCGCGCCGGCCAACTCGTTTTCGAGCACGACGATTACAGCTCAGCTGCGCGCGAGATCGCGGCGCTGGCGGCCGAAGTCGAAAGGCTCGCGCCATGACCGCGCGCGGCCCCAACAGCGGTTTCGCCACGCGTCCTCGCAACGCGGAGAGCTGGATCAAATCGCCCGATCCCGCCGCGTCCGGCTCGGCGGCCGCAGACCTCTACACGGCCCGGCTCACCGTCGACATCACGCCCGGCTTGCGCGGCCGGATCAAGATCGCCGCCTTCCAGCGCGGCGTCACAGTCGCCGACATGCTGCGCGATCTGTTGGCCCGCGAATTTCCCGATGCCAATGGAGAGCGCTCATGAAAGCCGATCCAAACGCCGGTCGCGCGCCGCGGCCTGACGCCGGACTGTTGCTGACGCACGTCGAGCTGACCTGGCTCGAAGGACGCATCGAGCACTGGATCCGCTTCGGCCACGACGCTGGCGAGACGATCCTGGATCGTCGGCGCCGCGTGCTGAGCTACGCGCCGAACAGCGTCTTCGCGTTCGTGCGATGGGCTTCCAATGATTTCGGCACGATCGTCTCGCGTATCGACATCGTGCGCGCGATCGACCGCCGCGAGTTCTATCAGACGCTGCCCTTCGTTCGCCCCGGCGGCGAGATTCTGCTGCGGATCAGCGGGTGGCCGAAAGTCGAGCGCGTGCTGCAGGCGATCGATGCCGTAGAGGCACTCGGCATCGATGCCGCTGAGGCCGCCCCGGACCATTGGCGCCATCTCCACAACCGCCTCATCGCCGGTGAGCCGCCGCGGCCCTACAGCCGGGACCAACATCGCGCCTGGCTGCTGCGCCGAAGGCTGGCGCCATGACGCGCTTTGGCTTCGTCATGACGACCTACGCCGCGACTCTCTTCGTCGCGCTGACGAGCGTCTTCCATCCCGCGCCGAAGCTGCTCTGGAACGCCAGCGCGAGCGTGCCGATCGGGCTCTACGCGGTGCGGCGCGCCCTTCCGCTTTATGTCGGCGAACTCGTCGTGGTCACGCCACCCAGGCCGCTCGCGCAGTTCTTCGCGGCGCGTCGTTACTTGCCGCTCGGCGTGCCGCTGGTGAAGCACGTCCTTGCGCTTCCTGGCCAAACTGTCTGCCGCACCGGACGCGCCATCACCGTGGACGGCATCACCGTGGGCGAGGCGCTCGCACATGACCGCTTCGGCCGCATTCTGCCCGAGTGGCAGGGCTGCCGCGCGCTCGCGTCCGGCGAAGTCTTTCTCATGAACACCGTCCCGCCGGACTCCCTCGACGGCCGGTATTTCGGACCACTGCCACTCACCACCATCGTCGGCCGGGCCGATCCGATCTGGACGCGCGAGGAAAACTGACCATGCCTCGACCGTCCTCACAATCGGTGGCCATTCAGTCCTCCGGAGCCTGGGCCCCTCCCTTCCTCCCGGCCATCGCTGCGCATCCCGCTCGCCGTTCCGGCTCACAGCACGCACGCCGCTTTCGCCTCCATCTGCATGTCCTGGTCATGGTGGTGCTGTTCGCCGAGTGCGGCATCGCCAACGCGCAGCCTGTCGCCGCCGCGCAATCAACCGGGACGTCGAAGAGTGATCGGATTGAGCGTTTTGTCGCGGAAGCCGCGCTGCGCTTCGGCATTCCGACATCGTGGATCAACGCCATCATGCAGGCGGAAAGTCGCGGCGTCGTGCGCGCCGTCTCGCCCAAGGGCGCGATGGGGCTGATGCAGATCATGCCCGACACCTGGTCCGGCTTGCGCTCACGATACGGCCTTGGCGCCGCTCCATTCGACCCGCACGACAACATTCTGGCGGGCGCGGCGTATCTTCGCGAGCTGCACGATCGCTACGGCGCGGCCGGCTTCCTCGC
>DATJOK010000116.1:0-15223 GCA_035507155.1 Allostellaceae bacterium | reverse complement strand
ATGGTGGGCGCTGTAGGGATTGAACCTACGACCCCACCCGTGTGAAGGGTGTGCTCTCCCGCTGAGCTAAGCGCCCGAAAGAGCCCGAGGGTTTAGGGCGTCAGACGGGCGGGTGTCAAGGAAGCCGGTGGCGGCGATTTTCTCGCGCGCGAGCGGGTCGCGGGCGCGGGGCGCGATCTGGCATAGTGCCGGCATGCCTCTCCCGCGTTCCCTCTTCGCCCTCGTCGCCGCGGCGAGTGCCACCGCGCCGCTCGGTGCCGCTGCCGCCATCCGGCCGGTCCCGCCGGTCGAGCTCACCTACAATGCCTATGTGCTGGGCTTTCCGGCGGTCAGTTTCGATTTCCACTACGACCAGACCGCAACCGGCTATCGGGTCATGAGCGAGGGGCGCACCAACGGTCTCGCCGATCTCATCGCGCATTATCGGATGAAGTCGGTGAGCGACGGCGCGCTGGTCGATAGCGGCTACCGCCCCGCCGAGCACGAGAGCACCGGCACGCGCTCCGGCAAGCCCTGGCTCATGCACATCGACTTCGACGGCGACAGCATTCGCGCGCGGACGGAGCCGCCGGATGATCACCCGCTGAAGCCTGCCGAGCTCAGCCGCTCCATCGATCCTTTGACCGCGATCCTCGCCGCCTCGCACCACCTCGCCGCCAGCGGCAGTTGCGACCAGCGCATCCGGGTGTTCGACGGGCGCGAGCGCTATGACCTCGTGCTCGGCGACGAGGGCGAGGACATTCTCAGCAAGGGCTTCGGCATCTTCGCAGGCAAGGCGCATCGCTGCCGGCTGGCGCTGGTGAAGATGAAGGACTCCGCGCCCGACCCGTCCCAGGACCTGGGGCGGCCGGCGCAGATCTGGTTCGCGCCGCCGGCGCCGGATCTTCCGGCGGTCCCCGTCCGTGTGGATTTTCGCACCGCGCTGGGTACCGTTACCGTGAGC
This sequence comes from Allostellaceae bacterium, assembly GCA_035507155.1. Classification (GTDB taxonomy): domain Bacteria; phylum Pseudomonadota; class Alphaproteobacteria; order ATCC43930; family CGMCC-115725; genus DASZHJ01. Next base: position 14,280 of record DATJOK010000116.1, on the reverse strand, counting down.
CTCGATGCGATCAACCTGGCCGCAGCGCCGCCAAGCGCCGCGGCAGCTCCGTGAAGGCGTCGATCGCCGCATCGAAAGTGACCTCGGGCGGCAGCACGCCATAGCCATAGCGCGCGAAGACCACCGGCACCCCGGCGCTGGCCGCAGCGCGCAGGTCGTTGGCGTGGTCGCCGACCGCGACCGCCTGAGCCGGCGTGGCGTCGAGCGCCACGAGCGCGGCGAACAGCGGACCGGGATCGGGCTTCCGCACCGGCAGGCTGTCGCCGCCGATGGTGACGCCGAAGAATCCATCGAGATCGAGTGCCCGCAGCAGAAGCCGAGCCGCGCGGAGCGGCTTGTTGGTGACCAGCGCGCAGCGCCAGCCGGATCCGGTCACCTGCCGCAGCACCTCCGGCACACCGGGATAGGGGCGGGACAGGAGGGCGGGGCGCGCCTCGTAGCGCTCAAGAAAGCGCGCCAGCAGCGGCTGGATGTCGCGCGGGTGGACGCTGCGGGCGGCGAGCGCCCGCTCCAGCAGCTTCAGCGCGCCATCCCCCACCATGCCGCGGATTTCCTCGGCGCTCAGCGAGTCCGCACCGAGCTCGGCCAGCAGCTCGTTGGCGACCGCCTGCAGGTCCGGCAGCGTATCCACCAGCGTGCCGTCGAGATCGAGGAGCAAGACTCTGGAATCACTCAAGGTTCACACTTCGTTAGTCATCCTTGTTCACACTATTTGACTTGGCCCGGCGAGCGGCCTTATGCCACTTTCGCGCGCGCCGGCCACCTCTTGCTGTTCGAAGGCGCGCTCCCCTGAACCTTCTCATCGACCGGACCCGCTCATGCCCGCCGCGCTCGCCGTGATCGTTCTCGCCGCCGGCGATGGCACGCGCATGAAGTCGGCGCGGCCCAAGGTGCTGCATCAGATAGCGCATCGGCCGATGGTCCGCCACGTGCTCGACGCGCTGGCGCCGCTCGCGCCGGCGCGCACCCTGGTGGTGGTGGGAAAGGCGATGGCCGAGGTGGCGGCGGTGGTGGCACCTGCCGAGACCGCGGTGCAGTCGCCGCCGCAGGGCACCGGCCACGCGGTGAAGGTGGCACTGGAAGCGCTCGGTCGTGTCGACGGCGAGGTGCTGGTGGTCTACGGCGACACGCCGCTCATCAGCACCGAGACGCTGCAGGCGCTGCTCGCCGAGCGACGTCGCGCGCCGGCCGCCGCCATCGCGGTTCTCGGCATGCGGCCCCAGGATCCTGGCCCTTACGGCCGTCTCATGCTCGCCAGCGACGGCAGCCTCGAGGCGATCGTCGAAGCCAAGGACGCGACGCCAGAGCAGCGCGCCATCACCCTCTGCAATTCCGGCGTCATGGCCTTCGATGGCCGGCACGTCGCGGCGCTGGTGAACGCGATCGGCAACAAGAACGCCAAGGGCGAATACTATCTGACCGACGCGGTCGGGCTGGCGCGCAAGCAGGGCCTCGTCTGCCGCGCCCTCGAAGCGCCGACCGAGGAGCTGCTCGGCGTCAACTCCCGCGCCGAGCTGGCGGTGGCGGAGGCGACCCTGCAGCAGCGCCTGCGCGCGCGCCACATGGCTGAGGGCGTCACCCTCGTCGATCCCACCACCGTCTTCTTCAGCGCCGATACCCGGATCGGCCGCGATACGGTGATCGAGCCCTCGGTGATCTTCGGGCCGGGCGTCACCGTCGGCGAGGGCGTCGAGATCCGCGCGATGAGCCACATCGTCGGTGCTACCATCGGTGATCGCGCCATCGTCGGCCCCTTCGCCCGGCTGCGTCCCGGCGCGGAGCTCGCGCCCGAGGTGCATGTCGGCAACTTCGTCGAGATCAAGGCGGCGACGCTCGGCCCCGGCAGCAAGGCCAATCACCTGACCTACATCGGCGATGCGGTGGTCGGGCGCGGCGTCAATGTCGGCGCCGGCACCATCACCTGCAACTACGACGGCTTCGTGAAATCGACGACGCGGATCGAGGACGGCGCCTTCATCGGCTCCAACACCGCGCTGGTGGCACCGGTGACCGTCGGCGCTGACGCCATCGTCGGTGCGGGCTCGGTGATCACCCAGGACGTGCCGGCGGACGCGCTGGCGCTGGGGCGCGGCCGACAGGTGGTGAAGCCGGGGCTTGCGAAGCATCTCCGCGAGCAGGGCGCGGCGGCGAAGGCGCGGACGAAATCCTCGGTCAAGGAACGGAGCAAGGTCTGATGTGCGGCATCGTCGGCATCATCGGGCGGGCCGAGGTGGCGCCGCTCCTCATCGAAGGTCTGCGGCGCCTGGAATACCGGGGCTATGATTCCGCGGGGGTCGCGACCCTGGTCGACGGCCGCATCGAGCGCCGGCGCGCGGAAGGGAAGCTCGACAAGCTGGTGACGCGCCTCGAGCGTGAGCCAGTGACCGGCCGCATCGGCATCGCGCATACTCGCTGGGCCACCCATGGCGTCCCCAACGAGACCAACGCGCACCCGATCGCCACCGACCGCGTCGCCGTCGTCCACAACGGCATCATCGAGAATTTCCAGGAGCTGCGCGACGAGCTTACCGGCCTCGGCTACCGCTTCGAGACCCAGACCGACACCGAGGCGGTGGCGGTTCTCATCACTCATTACTTGAGGCAGGGGCTGAGCCCACGCGAGGCGGCGGGGAAGGCGTTCCTGCGCCTCCACGGCGCCTTCGCGCTCGCCATCCTCTTCGCCGGCGAGCCGGATCTCCTGATCTGCGCGCGGCGCAGCAGCCCGCTCGCCATCGGCTTCGGCGACGGCGAGATGTATCTGGGCTCGGACTCCCTGGCGCTGGCGCCTTTGACGCGCCGCATCCTCTATCTCGACGAGGGCGACTGGGCGGTGGTCACCGCCAAGGGCGCCACGGTCTATGACGAGAAGAACCGCGAGGTGAAGCGCGAGGTCCGGGAGACCGCGCTCTCCGGGGCGCTCATCGGCAAGGGCAACTATCGGCACTTCATGCAGAAGGAGATCTTCGAGCAGCCGGTGGTGATCGGCGACACGCTGATGGCGCATTTTCACCCGACGACGCGCACGGTGCATCTGCCAAGCCTGCCCTTCGATCTGAAGACGCTGCCGAAGATCTCCATCATCGCCTGCGGCACCTCCTACAACGCGGGCCTCGTCGCCAAATACTGGATCGAGCGGCTGGCGCGCATGCCGGTCGACGTGGAGATCGCCTCGGAGTTCCGCTATCGCATGCCCGCGATGGCGAAGGGCGGCCTCTCGCTCTTCATCTCGCAGTCCGGCGAGACCCTCGATACGCTGGCGGCGCTCCGCTACGCCAAGGAGCAGGGCCAGCACATCCTCGCCGTGGTGAATCAGCCCGAGAGCACGATCGCGCGCGAATCAGCAGCGGTGCTGGCGACCCACGCCGGCCCCGAGATCGGCGTCGCCTCCACCAAGGCCTTCACGACTCAGCTCGCCGTCCTCGCCTGCTTCACCCTGGCGCTCGCCCGCGCGCGGGGTGCCATGGACGCGAAGCAGGAAGCTGCACTCTCCACAGCGCTTACTGAGGTGCCGGCGCGCGCCAGCGACGTGCTGCAGCACGACGAGGCGATCCAGAAGATCGCCGCCGAGATCGCCGAGGCCCGCGACGTGCTCTACCTTGGCCGCGGCACCTCCTTCCCGCTGGCGCTAGAGGGCGCGCTCAAGCTCAAGGAGATCTCCTACATCCACGCCGAAGGCTATCCCGCCGGCGAGATGAAGCACGGGCCGATCGCGCTCATCGACGAGAAGACGCCAGTCGTGGTGCTGGCGCCGCACGACGAGCTCTTCGACAAGACTGCGTCCAACATCCAGGAGGTGATGGCGCGCGGCGGGCGCGTGGTGATGATCTCCGACAAAGCCGGCCTCGCGCGCTTCGGCGGCAAGCTCTTCCACGGCATCGAGGTGCCGAGCTGCGACCCGTTCGTGGCGCCGCTCCTTTATTCCGTGCCGGTGCAGCTCCTCGCCTACCACACCGCCGTCATCAAGGGCACCGACGTCGACCAGCCGCGCAACCTCGCGAAGAGCGTCACTGTCGAATAGAAACTCTGGAGTCACCACGAAGACACGAAGGACACGGGAGAAAGACGATAGGGCCGCATGGGGGCCCATTATTTTCCTTCGTGTCCTCTGTGTCTTCGTGGTGAATCCAGACTCAATTTCGGCCCAGGATCGGCCGGGTTAACACCGCCCACGTCCCCCGCTATAGTGCCCGTCAAATCCCAGATCCTGAGGAGGAGGCGGCCTATGCAGCTCAAGGACAAGTCGCTGTTTCGCCAGCAGTGCTACATCGACGGCAAATGGGTCGATGCGGACAGGCGCGGCACCATTTCCGTCAACAACCCCGCCGACAATTCGATCCTCGGTACCGTGCCCAAGATGGGTGCCGACGAGACCCATCGCGCGATCGACGCGGCGGAGCGCGCGCTGCCCGCCTGGCGCGCCAAGACCGCCAAGGAGCGATCGGCGATTCTGCGCAAGTGGTTCGAGCTCATGATGGCGAACCAAGAGGACCTGGCGCAGCTGATGACCGCGGAGCAGGGCAAACCGCTCACGGAATCCCGCGGCGAGATCGCCTACGCGGCGGGCTTCATCGAGTGGTTCGCCGAGGAGGGGAAGCGCGTCTACGGCGACACCATCCCGGCACATGGCACCGACAAGCGCATCGTCGTGCTGAAGCAGCCGATCGGTGTCTGTGTCGCCATCACGCCTTGGAACTTCCCCTCGGCGATGATCACCCGCAAGGCGGGACCGGCGCTCGCGGCCGGCTGCACCATGGTGCTGAAGCCCGCGAGCCAGACGCCGTTCTCGGCGCTGGCGCTCTGCGAGCTCGCCGAGCGCGCGGGCGTCCCGAAGGGTGTCTTCTCCTGCGTCACCGGCAGCGCCACCGAGATCGGCGGCGAGATGACGTCGAACCCCATCGTGCGCAAGCTCAGCTTCACCGGCTCGACGGAGATCGGCAAGGTGCTGATGGCGCAGTGTGCCGGCACGGTGAAGAAGCTCTCGCTCGAGCTTGGCGGCAACGCTCCCTTCATCGTCTTCAACGACGCCGACCTCGATCTCGCGGTGAAGGGCGCGATCGCCTCCAAGTACCGGAATGCCGGCCAGACCTGCGTCTGCGCCAACCGCATCCTGGTGCAGGATGGCGTCTATGACGCCTTCGCCGGCAAGCTCGCCGACGCCGTCGGCGCGATGAAGGTGGCGCCCGGGAGCGAGACCGGCGCCGTGATCGGGCCGCTCATCGACATGAAGGCGGTGGAGAAGGTGGAGGAGCATATCGGCGATGCCGTGCAAAAGGGTGCGCGGGTCGTGGTCGGCGGAAAGCGCCATGCGCTGGGCGGCAGCTTCTTCCAGCCGACGGTCCTTACCGAGGTCAACACCCAGATGAAGGTGACCCGGGAGGAGACCTTCGGCCCGGTGGCACCGCTCTTCCGCTTCGCGACCGACCAGCAGGCGATAGAGATGGCGAACGACACCGTCTACGGCCTTGCCGCCTATTTCTACAGCCGCGACATCGGCCGCTGCTGGCGCGCCGCGGAGGCGCTCGAATACGGCATCGTCGGCATCAACGAGGGCATCATCTCCACGGAGATCGCCCCCTTCGGCGGCGTCAAGGAGAGCGGCATCGGCCGCGAGGGCTCCAAGTACGGGATCGAGGAATATCTCGAGGTCAAATACCTCTGCATGGGCGGTATCTGAAGCAAGCGCCGTTCTCGACGCGCTGGAAAACGGTCGCCTGCGGGCGACCGTTTTCTTGTCCGTACACGGTCTCGTGATTTGCGCGACAGTTACAGGGCGCGGGTAGCGGGACCGCCACGATCGTTCTATTTTTCTGAAGCTGATCTGAAGCCGCGTGCGGGGGTGGGATAAGAACATGGCCGATCGGGGACTGGAGATCAGCGATCCGGTGTTGCGTCGGCTCTATGAGTACTGGCTCGCCAAGAAGCAGGGCCGCATCGCGCCCACTCGCGGCGACATCGATCCCGGGGAGCTGCGGGAGATGCTGCCCAGCCTGTTCCTGGTGGAGGCGGTGGGCTCGCCACACCGTTACCGCTATCGCCTCGTCGGCACGACGGTCGTGAAGGAGTTCGGCGAGGAGATCACCGGCAGATTCCTCGATCAGGTCGATTTCGACCATGTGGCGGGACGGGTGCTGGCGGAATACGATCGGGTCGCGGCCGAGTGCCGGCCGGTCCTCAGCCGGTGGAATTACGAGAAATCCGCCGGCCGTCATATGATCTATCAGCGGCTGATCCTGCCGCTGTCGTCCGACGGCAAGACCGTCGACATGTTTCTCTGCGGCGCCGTCGGCAGGGGACGAGGATGATCCCGGCGGGTTGGGGCGTTGTGGCAACAGGGGTGGTGCATGAAGCGGGTGCGCTTGGGGGTCGTGATCGGGATTGCGGTTCTGCTGCTGGCGGGCTGTGACAGCGGCGGCGACCCCGGCAGCCCGGCGTCGCGATCCGGGATCGATCAGGACATCAACGCGACGAGCGGCAGCGACGCACTCATCGGCAGCCGCATCTCGCCGAGCTTCAGCGATAGCCGTTTCAGTGACCGGTATACTTACGGCGGCGGTCGCTGAGCGACGTCGTCCCGCCGCGGCGCGCGATAACCGCAGGCGGCGAGCGCTTTCAGCATATGCTCCGGCGGCTCGGCGGTGACCGTGAGGTTGCCGCGCTCGCCGCCGAGCGGCAGGGCGATGGCACGGGCGTGCAGATGGAGCGGCGCGCGGGGGTTCGTGCTGCGGCCGTAGATCGGGTCGCCCAGCACCGGAAACCCCGCCGCCGCGCAATGGACGCGGAGCTGGTGGGTGCGGCCGGTCTCCGGCGCGAGCTCGAGCCACGTGAGGCCGTCATCGCTGCCGAGCACGCGATAGCGCGTCAGCGCGCGGTCGCCGGCGGCGTCCGGCACCACGCGCCAGCCTTCCTTGCGCGTCACCTTCTTGAGCGGCCGGTCGATCACGCCTTCCGGCGTCGGCGGCACGCCTTCGACCACCGCCCAATAGGTCTTCTTCACCGACGAGGAGGAGAACAGGCGGCCGAGCTTGCTGGCGCCGCGCGCGTGGCGCGCCAGCAGCAGGCAGCCGCTGGTGTCGCGATCGAGGCGGTGGACCAGCCGCGGCGTCTCGCGGATCCCGAAGCGGAGATATCCCAGATGGCGCTCCAGGCTCTCCGGCGTGCTGGGGCCGGGATGGACGGCGAGGCCGGCCGGCTTGTCGATCACGAGAATGCTGCCGTCGCGGTAGAGCACGCGGCCCTGCAGCGCTTGCGGCGTCATGAAGCTTCCCCTGCATGGCAGGGCTGCGCCGATCGCTGCGATCGCCGTCCGCGTCCCATATCTTCCCCTACCGTTTTGCCGTCCCCTGGGCAACACTGACGCCGAGCCGTTCGGGAGAGCATGAGCATGGCTGACTATGATGTCGACCTCTTCACCATTGGCGCGGGCTCCGGCGGGGTCGCCGCGTCGCGGCGCGCCGGCTCCTACGGTGCACGGGTGGCGATCGCCGAATCCGTTCGCGTCGGAGGCACCTGCGTGCTGCGCGGCTGCGTGCCGAAGAAGCTCCTGGTCTATGGCGCCGAGTTCGCCGACGCCTTCGAGGATGCGGCCGGTTACGGCTGGAGCCTCGGCGAGCGGCGCTTCGACTGGCCGCGCCTCATCGCCGCCAAGGACAAGGAGCTCGATCGCCTCAACGGCATCTACATCAACATGCTGAACGCGTCGAAGGTGCAGATCATCGACGCGCACGCGCGGGTCGTCGATCCGCATACCGTCGAAGTGGCCGGGCGGCGCGTCACCGCCGCCAACATCCTGGTCGCCACCGGCGGCCGGCCGGAGCTGCCGAAGATTCCCGGCATCGAGCACGCCATCACCTCCAACGAGGCGCTCGATCTCAGGGAGCTGCCGAAGCGCATTCTGATCGTCGGCGGCGGCTACATCGCGGTGGAGTTCGCCGGCATCTTCCGCCTGCTCGGCGTCGACGTCACCATCATGATCCGCGGCGATCGCATCCTCCGCGGCTTCGACGAGGACATCCGCACGGTGCTCAGCGAGGAGCTGCAGTCGCGCGGGATCGCCATCCATCCCCGCACCGAGATCACTCGCATCGATCGCACGCCGGAAGGCCTGATGGCCTGCACCAAGGCCGGCACCAAGCTGACGGTCGACGAGATTCTCTACGCTACCGGACGGCGGCCGAATACCGAGAATCTGGGTCTCGCGGAGGCCGGCGTCCAGCTCAACAAGGCGGGCGCCGTCGCGGTCGACGAGGGCTCCCGCACCACCGTCCCCTCGATCTATGCCGTGGGCGACGTCACCGACCGGCTCAATCTCACGCCGGTGGCGATCGCCGAGGGCCGCGCGGTGGTGGAGACGCTGTTCAACGACAATCCGATGACGGTCGATCACCGCAACGTGGCGAGCGCGGTCTTCAGCCAGCCGACCGTCGGCACCGTGGGCCTCACCGAGGAGGCGGCACGGCAGACCCATGGCATGATCGACATCTACCGTGCCCGCTTCCGTCCGATGAAGAACACGCTCTCCGGCCGGAGCGAGCGCACGATGATGAAGCTGGTGGTCGATCGCAAGACCGACCGCGTGCTCGGCTGCCACATGGTGGGCCGCGACGCCGCCGAGATCATCCAAGGGATCGCCATCGCCATCACTTGCGGCGCCACCAAGAAGCAGTTCGACCGCACCATCGGCATCCACCCCACCGCCGCCGAGGAGTTCGTCACCATGCGCGACAAGGTGCCGGAGCCGGACGCTCAGGCGGCGGAGTAGGGGGCGCTGCATATCGATCGTGCGCCCTTCGAGACGGCCTCCTCAGGGTGAGGCGAGAGCGAGGCCCCGGCGTTCCTCATGCTGAGGACCCGAAGGGTCCGTCTCGAAGCACGCGAGATGCTCCTGCAGCGAGGGGCCCGTGGACAGACGGCGGGGGAGGCGGCAAACTCCCGGGACTCAGAACATCCCGGAGGCTCGCCCATGTTGACGCTCTATTACGGTGCCGGCGCCTGTTCCATGGCGTCCCACATTGCCATCGAGGAATCCGGCGCTCCCTATGAGTCGAAGCCGGTCGCCCTGGCCGACGGCGAGCAGAAGACCGAGGCCTATCTCAAGATCAATCCCCGCGCCAAGGTGCCGGCGCTCAAGCTCGATGACGGCTCCGTTCTCACCGAGAACACCGCGATCCTGAGCTATCTTGCGCTCTCCTATCCGGACAAGAAGCTGTGGCCGAAGGATCCGGCCGGCGAGGCGCGCTGCATCTCGCACATGGCCTGGCTCTCCAACCTCGTGCATCCGAGCTTCACTCACATCAGCCGGCCCGAGCGCTTCGCCGAGGACGCTAGCACCCATCCGGCGATCAAGGAGACCGGCCGCAAGAATTTCTGGACCTTTCTGCAGGAGATCGACGGCATCATCGGCGACAAGCAGTGGGTGCAGGGCGACCAGTTCACCGTCTGCGATCCCTACACGCTGGTGTTCTACGGCTGGGGCAAGCGGATCAAGTTGCCGATGGAGGAGCTCAAGCATTACACCGCCTGGAAGGACCGCATGCTGGCCCGGCCGGCGGTGCGCAAGATCCTCGAGCGTGAGAAGAGCATCCTGCTGCAGTAGCGGGACGCGGTTGGCGGGCCGGCGATGATCTCGTCGCCGGCCCCGCCGCGTATCATCATCGTCGGCGGTGGCGCCGGCGGGCTGGAGCTCGCGACCCGTCTCGGCGACCGCCTCGGCCGGCGCGGGCGCGCCCAGGTGACCCTCATCGACAAGGCGCGCGCCCATCTCTGGAAGCCGCTGCTGCACGAGGTCGCTGCCGGCAGCATGGATCTCGGCCAGCACGAGCTCGACTATCTCGCACAGGCGCACTGGCATAACTTCCGCTATCTCGTTGGCGAGATGATCGGGCTCGATCGCGAGCGCCGCGAGGTGGAGATCGCGCCCTTCGTCGACGAGGATGGCGCCGAGGTCACGCCGCGCCATCGCTGTCCTTACGACGTGCTGGTGGTGGCGGTGGGCGGCATCACCAACGACTTCGGCACGCCCGGCGCCGCCCGGCATGCGGTGATGCTGGACACGCCAAGCGAGGCGGCGCGCTTCCATCGCCGCCTGGTCAACGCCTGCATGCGCGCCCAGTCGCAGGCGGAGCCGCTCCGCCCGGAGCAGCTTCAGGTCGCGATCATCGGCGCCGGCGCCACCGGGGTCGAGCTCGCCGCCGAGCTGCACAAGACCACGCGGGAGCTGGTGGCCTACGGCCTCGACCGCATCGATCCCGAGCGGGACATCCGTCTCACCGTCATCGAGGCTGCCGATCGCATCCTGCCGGCGCTGCCCGCGCGGATCTCCGAGGCGACCCAGAAGCTGCTGGCGGAGCGCCGGATCCACGTGATGACAGGGGCGCGGGTCGCCGAGGTGACGGCAACGGGAGTGCGTCTCTCCGATGGCCGCGCCATTCCCGCGGAGCTGGTGGTCTGGGCAGCCGGCGTCAAGGCGCCGGCGTTCCTGCGCGATCTCGCGGGTCTCGAAGCCAACCGCCTCAATCAGCTCGTGGTGCGGCCGAGCCTGCAGACGACGCGGGACGACGGCGTCTTCGCTCTCGGCGACTGCGCCTCCTGCCCGTGGCTTGGCACCGAGGGAACGGTGCCGCCCCGCGCCCAGGCGGCGCATCAGCAGGCATCGCATCTCTTCCGCGAGCTCCCGCGCTACCTCCAAGGCGAGGCGCCGCGCCCCTACCAGTACCGCGACTTCGGCTCGCTGGTCTCGCTCGGCCGCCACAGCACCGTCGGCAGCCTGATGGGCAATCTGATCGGCGGCAGCATCATGGTGGAAGGGCTCTTCGCCCGCTTCATGTACGTCTCGCTCTACAAGATGCACGAGTATGCGCTGCACGGCTTCAGCAAGGTCGCCCTCGACACGCTGGCGCGGATGATCACCCGCCGCACCGAGCCGCAGGTGAAATTGCATTGACCGAGAATCCCTCTCCCCGCCGGGGAGAGAGTCGAGGTCTCTTGAACCCATCGATGAAGCGTGGCATCGCATGCGGCGATGCTTCGTCGCGCGGCTCTCCTTCTTGCGCTCGTCCTTGCCGGCTGCGTGCCGAGCCATGTGCCTGACTTCGCCAGCAAACCCTACGAGCCCTTCACGCGCGAGGATGCGGTGGCGATCGCGCTCCGCGAGTGGCGGCTCTTCGGCTCGGTGACGGACGCGACCGCGCAGGAGGCGGCGACGCCGGCGGAGAAGCCGGAGCGCGAGCCCGGCCTCTGGCAGCGGGTCGGCGAGTACTGGTGGATCGGGATCGATGCGGGCAGTCCGGAATCCCGCTGGACCGGCAAGCACGATCAGAAGGGCGCGGTGTTTCCCGCGGAGGACGATGGCCGCTACGCCTGGTCCGCCGCCTTCATCTCCTATGTCATGCGGATCGCGGGCGCCGGCGACCGCTTTCCCTATGCCGCCAACCACGCGACCTACGTCAACGCCGCGGCAGCGGGAAAATCGCCGGTGCTGCGCGCCCACGCGCCGGACAGCTACGCGCCGAAGCCCGGCGATCTCCTCTGCCGCGGCCGCTACGCCGCCCGCGCCCTCCGTTTCGCTGATCTGCCGACCCCCTATCTCTGGCCGGGTCACTGCGCGATCGTCGTCGCCACTCATCCCGGCAGCCTCGATGTCATCGGCGGCAACGTCCACGACGCCGTCGTCATGAGCAGCGTTCCCGTCACCGACGCCGGCACCCTCGCCAGTCCCGGCGGTCCGGTGCTCGATGAGCGCGACCCCTGGTTCGTCGTGCTGCAGGTGCTCTACGACGCGGATGCGGAGCCGGCGCGGGACCAGTAGCCTGGGTCGGGTGCAGGAGCGAAAAAAATCGACAGGATTTGCCTCGTTCTGCCGCCCTTTGCATCGCCCGGCGGATCGCGCTATAGGCTAGGGTTTGCGCCGCCGGAAGGGCGCGTGTGAGGGCCGTGATGGCACAGAAATGGACCCCCGACGGCTGGCGGAGCATGCCGGTCCGCCAGCTTCCCGAATACCCCGACGAGGCGGCGCTGGAGAGCGTCGAGAAGACGCTCCGGAACTATCCGCCGCTGGTGTTTGCCGGCGAGGCGCGGCGCCTGAAGCGGGCGCTCGGCAACGTGGCGGAGGGCAAGTCCTTCCTGCTGCAGGGCGGCGACTGCGCCGAGAGCTTTGCCGAGTTCCACCCCAACAACATCCGCGACACCTTCCGAGTGCTGCTGCAGATGGCGGTCGTGCTGACCTTCGGCGCCACCTGTCCGGTGGTGAAGGTGAGCCGCATGGCGGGTCAGTTCGCCAAGCCCCGCTCGGCCGACACCGAGACCCAGAACGGCGTCACGCTGCCGTCCTACCGCGGCGACATCATCAATGGGATGGAGTTCACCGAGGCGGCGCGGCGGCCCGATCCCCAGCGCATGGTGCAGGCCTACAACCAGTCGGCGGCGACCCTCAACCTACTGCGCGCCTTCGCCCAGGGCGGCTACGCCGATCTTCATCGCGTCCATACCTGGAATCAGGGCTTCGTCGCCAACAGTCCGTCCGGCGAGCGCTACAAGGAGCTCGCCGACCGTCTCTCGGAGACGCTCGATTTCATGGCGGCGGTGGGCCTAACCTCGGAGACCACGCCGCAGATCCGCGAGACCGACTTCTTCACCTCTCACGAGGCGCTGCTGCTTCCCTACGAGCAGGCGCTGACCCGCATCGACAGCACGACAGGCGATTGGTACGACGTCTCCGGCCATATGCTCTGGATTGGCGATCGCACGCGCCAGACCAACGGCGCCCATGTGGAGTTCCTGCGCGGGGTCAAGAACCCGATCGGCATGAAATGCGGTCCGTCCCTCGATCCCTCGGACCTCCTGAAGCTCATCGACGTGCTCAACCCTGAGAACGAGCCGGGACGTCTCACCCTCATCGCCCGCATGGGCGCCGACAAGGTGGAGCAGAAGCTGCCGGTGCTCATCCGCGCCGTCGAGCGCGAGGGGCGCAAGGTGGTCTGGTGCTGCGACCCCATGCATGGGAACACCGTCACCTCCAGCACCGGCTTCAAGACCCGGGTGGTCGACCGCATCATGACCGAGGTGAAGGGCTTCTTCGCCGTCCACGAGGCGGAGGGAACCTATGCCGGCGGCGTTCATTTCGAGATGACCGGCCAGGACGTCACCGAATGCATCGGCGGCGCTCAGGCGATCACCGAGAGCGCGCTCGCCGATCGCTACCACACCCACTGCGATCCGCGCCTCAATGCGAGCCAGGCTCTCGAGCTCGCCTTCTGGCTCGCCGAGGCGCTGAAGCACAAGCGGATCGGTGTGCAGCGGATCGCCGCCGCATCCTAGACCCCCGGCAAACTGGCACCTTCGGGAGGCGATCCTGGCACCGTCACCCCGCGACATCGCCCGCTTCACTGACGCCTATTTTCTGAAGACCAAGGACGTGGTCGGCCGCTTCGGCGACAAGCAGGTGACCTACGCCATCTTCATGCGCCGCCCGGTGATCTGCACGCCGCGGCTGATGGTGGAGTTCCTGGAGACGATGGCGCGGGAGCGCAAGACCGCGTTCGAGATCGAGCTCATGTACAAGGAGGGCGACTGGGTCGGCGCCGGCGAGCCGATGGCCTACATCACCGGCTCGCTCTTTCATCTGGTCGATCTGGAGACGCTCTACCTGCAGCGCCTGGGTCCGCCCTGCGTCGCCGCCTACAACGCCTATGTCATGTGCGAGGATTTGCCGAAGACCGCTTTCCTGGCCATGGATGCCCGCCACTGCGCCGGCGCCGAGATGGCGGAGATGATGGCCTATGCGGCTTCGGTGGGCTCCGCGGCGGCGAAGCGCCAGGTGGGGGCGGTGGGCTTCATCGGCAATGCTACCGATGCCACGGCGGCACTCTTTGGCAACGAGAAGGGCCGCGGCACCATGCCGCACGCGCTGGTGGGCTATGCGGGCTCCACGGTGCGCGCGGCAGAGATGTTCCGCGAGACCTTCCCCAACGAGCCGATGACCGTGCTGGTCGACTATTTCGCCCGCGAGATCAGCGACTCTCTGGCCGTCGCCCACCGCTTCAGCGACCTCGCGGCCCGGGGCGAGCTGTCGCTCCGCCTCGACACTCATGGCGGTCGCTACATCGAGGGGCTCGATCTCGCGCGCTCCTACGAGGTGCTGGAGCGCCACAAGCCCAGGGCGATCCGCGGCTACCGGACGGAGGCGGAGCTGCGCTACCTCGTCGGCACCGGCGTCAGCGCCGCCGCCATCTGGCATCTGCGCGGCAGCCTCGACGAGGCGGGATTTCCCAAGGTGAAGATCGTGGC
>DATJOK010000115.1:0-32081 GCA_035507155.1 Allostellaceae bacterium | reverse complement strand
CGCACCTCTGCCGCCGTGAGCTTCGTCAGCCGCCGCGCGTCGGCGAGGAAGCGCACGGACTCCTCCGCCGCGATCAATCCCTCCGTCAGCGTACGGAATTTCTGCTCGTACTCCGGCAGGCGCCAGGGGTGGCGGCCGTTGGGGTGGGCGTCGGCGACGGCGAGCTCGGCTTCGACGGTGCGGCCGTCGGTGAGCGTCGCGACGAGGCGGCCGCCGAAGGCGCGCTTCGCCGGATCGGGCTCCAGATAGCGCACGCTCCAAGTGGGATCCTCGACGGTGCGGATCTTGCGCCAGAGCGCCACCGTCGAGGCGCGGTGCGCGCGCTCGCTCGTATAGCTCCGCTCGTGGTGCCAGGTCCCGTCCTCCAGCGCCACCGCGAGAATGTAGGGAAGCGAATGATCGAGGGTCTCGCGGCTGGCGTCGGGATCGTATTTCTGCGGATCGTTCGCGCCGCTGCCGATCACGGCGTGGGTGTGATGGCTGGTGTGGACGACGATCTCGCGCACGTCGGCCGGATCGAGGCGCTGGCGCAGCTCGATCGCCAGGTCGATGAGCGCCTGCGCCTGATACTCGGCGGAATAGGCCTTGGTGTAGGTCTCGTGGATGGCGCGCGGAGCCTCGCCGGGCGCGGGCAGGCTCACCGAGTAGCCGGTCTTCGGGCCGCCCAGCATCCAGGCGATGACCGACTCCTCGCCCTCGTAGATCGGGCTGGGCGAGGCCTCGCCGCGCATGGCGCGGTCCACTGCCTCGATCGCGAGCTTGCCGGAGAAGCCGGGGACAAAAGCCTTCCAGGAGCTGATCTCGCCCTTGCGCGACTGCCGCGTCGAGAAGGCGAGATGCACCGCCTGGTTCACCGCCTGGTAGACCACCGGCACCGGCAGGTCGAGGAGCCGGCCAATGCCGACCACGCTCGCCGGGCAGAGATGCGCCACGTGGTCCTTCTTGAAGGCGTGCAGGCTGATCGCCTTCACCAGCGCCACATGCACCTCGTAGGCGACCGCGATGGCGCGGGCGAGGGCGGCTCCGTCGCGGCCGGTCTGCTGCGCCACCGCGACGAGCGGCGCGATGCTGTCGCCGGGATGGGCGTAGTCGGCGGCGAGGAAAGTGTCGTGGAAGTCGAGCTCGCGCACCGCCGTCGCATTGGCCCAGGCGGCCCATTCCGCCGCCACGGTGACGCCGTCGAGGCCGAAGAGTGTTGCACCCTTGGCGCGCGGGTTGGCGAGCGCCATGGCGCGGGCGGCGGCTACCGGCTTGCGGTTGATGGCGGCGAGCGCCACCGCCGCGTTGTCGACGACGCGCGCCGCCACCAGCTCCGCCGTATCGGCGTCGATCGCGGGCAGCGCCGCCAGCTCCGCGAGCTTCCAGGCGAGCTGCGCTTCCCGCGGCAAGCGGTCCGCCGAGGGATGGACCCTGACCTCGTGCCTGATCATTGCGGCCGCTTCGCCTCCCGCGCGGCGATGGCGCGGCGGCGCCGGAGCAGCGCCTGGGCCCGCTCCACGACAGGCACGTCGATCATCTTGCCGTCGACGGTGATGGCGCCGATGCCCTCCGCCGTCGCCTTCTCGTAGGCGGCGACCACGCGGTCCGCATGGGCCACTTCCTCCGCCGGCGGCGAGAACTCCTCGTTGAGGATCGCGACCTGGCTCGGATGGATCACCGAAGCGCCGGCGAAGCCGATGCGGCGGGATCGCCGGATGGTGGCGCGGAAGGCGTCGAGGTCTTTGAAATCGGCGACGGTGCCGAGGAATCCCAGCGGCAGAATCCCGGCGGCGCGGGCGGCGATGATCATCTGCTGCTTCGGGAAGAAGAGCGCCTCTGCCTCCGGCAGCATGCCGACCGAGAGCGCGAAATCCTCGGCGCCAAGCGTCATGGCGACGATGCGCGGATGCGCGCGGGCGATCTCGGCCATCTCGAAGAAGGCGCCGGCGGTCTCGATCATGGCGACGAGGCGCGTGGTGCCGGGCGCCATGCCGCGCGCCGCCTCCGCCTCGTCCACCACCTCGGCGAGGAGGCGGAGATGGCTCGCGCTCTCGATCTTCGGCAGCATCAGCGCCGCGACGCGCGGGTTGACCGCCGCCGCGATGTCGGCGACCGCGAGCGGCAGCGGCCGGTTGATGCGGACGAGGATGTCGGCGCCGCCGCGGCCGGCGATCTCGGCCGCTTCCTGCAGCAGGGCGCGGGCGCGCGGCTTCTCGGCCGGCGGCACGCTGTCCTCGAGATCGAGGATGAGGGCGTCGGCGCCGCGCTTCGCTGCACCCTCGACGAATTTGCGCACGATGACCGGCACGAACAGCATCGAGCGCCAGACCGGAAGCTCCGCCATCAGATCACGCCCTTCGACTTGAGTTCGGCGAGCCGCGCCGCATCGAGGCCGAGGCGGTCGCCGAGGATCTCCTGGTTGTGTGCGCCGAGCGGCGGACCGAGCCAGTCGAGGCCACCCGGCGTCTCCGAGAGCCGCGGCACCACGTTCGGCACCGCCACCTCGCCGGCGCGGGGATCGTTGACGAAGAGGATGTTCTCGCGCGCGCGGTATTGCGGATCTCCAAAGATCTCGTCGATGGCATAGAGCGGGCCGCAGGGCACCTGGTGCGCCTCGCAGATTTCCAGCACCTGGGCGCGGTCGAGACTCCGGGTCCAGGAGGTCACGAAATCGTCGACCTCCTGGCGATGCTCGCTGCGCTGCTTGAGCGTGCCGTACTTGCCGCCGCCAGCGACCTCCGGCCTGCCCATCGCCTGGGCGAGGCGCTCGAAGATCTTGTCGGTGGTGCAGGCGATCGCGACCCAGCGATCGTCCTTGGTCGGATAGTGGCTGTGCGGCACCGCGTTCACCGTGCCGGGCCCCATGCGCTGGCGGACGCGGCCGGTGTAGTGATAGGCAACGGCAAGCTCGTCGAGGATGCGGAACACCGGCTCATAGAGGCCGATGTCGATCACCTGGCCCTTGCCGGTGATGTCGCGGGCGCGGAGCGCCAGCACCGCGCCATAGGCGCCGTAGATCCCGGTGAGGTAATCCGGGATCGTCGCTGAGCCCGGCGTCACCGGCGGCCGGTCCGGATATCCCGCCAGGAAGGAGAGGCCGCCGAAGGCGTTCGCGATGCGACCGAAGCCGGGCCGGTCGCGATAGGGGCCGGTCTGGCCATAGCCGGTGATGCGCACCATGACGAGGCGCGGATTGAGCGCTGACAGCACATCCCAGCCGAGGCCCCATTTCTCCAGCGTGCCGGTCTGGAAATTCTCCACCAGCACGTCCATGTCGGCGGCGAGCTGCTTCAAGATCTCGGCGCCCTCGGACTTCCTGAGATCGAGGGTGATCGATTTCTTGTTGCGCTGCTCGCTCAAGTAGATGAGGGAGTCGCCACTCCGCGACGGCGTGCCGAAGCGTCGGAACGCATCGCCGACGCCGGGCAGCTCCACCTTGATCACCTCGGCGCCGAACTCGGCGAGCTGGGTGGTGCAGAAGGGGCCGGAGATGAAGCTCGAGAGATCGAGGACGCGAATGCCCTGCAGCGGCCTGACGGCGTGCGCGGTCTCGGTCATTCCGGTGCTTCCTCCCGTGCCGACATGATCCGCGAGGCTAGCGCCGGCGCGCGCCGTGGAGCAAGGGGCTTCGGCCGCTCACACTTTGTAGCCGCTCACCTGGCTGCCGTCCTCCGGGCGGAGCTGGGCGAACCAGGCTGCGGAGAGCACCGGCAGAAGTCCCACCGCGATGAAGACCGGCAGGAAATCCTCGGCGGTCGGCGCCTTGGCGTTGCCGATGAGGAGCGACAGCAGCGTCGCGGCAACGGCAACGCCGAAGGTGATCGAGAGCTGCTGTGCGACGCTGGCGACGCTGCTGCCGGTGCTCATGTTGGTGCCGGAGAGATCGGTGTATCCGAGCGAGTTCATGCAGGTGAACTGCAGCGAGCGGAAGAAGCCGAAGACGAGGAGCCCGCCGATGATGAGCCAATGCGGCGTGGTGGCCTGGACCAGGCCCAGCGCCATCGTGCCCAGCCCGACGATGAAGGCGTTCACCAGCAGCAGCTTGCGGAAGCCGAACCGGCGCAGAACGGGCGGCGCGGCCGATTTCATCGCCATCGATCCGATCGCCAGCACGAAGGTGAGGCTGCCGGACTGGAATGCGCTGAGGCCGAAGGGGATCTGCAGCATCAGCGGCAGCAGGAACGGCACCGCGCCGAGGCCGGTGCGGCAGATCAGGCCGCCGATGACGGCGATGCGGAAGGTGCGATAGCGGAAGATGGCGAGATCGACCGCCGGATTGGGTGTGCGGCGGGCGTAGAAACCGTAGGCCGCGAGGCTGAGCGCCGCCACCGCCAGGATCGCCGCCTCCAGCGCGTTGGAGATCAGGTGCCGGCCGGCATATTCGAGGCCGAGGGCGGTGGACGCGAGTCCGATGCCGCAGAGCACGAAGCCCATGAAGTCGAAACGCGTCGTGGTGGCGGCACGAAAATTCTCGATGAAGCGGAAGGCCAGCGCGATGCCGAGCAGCCCGATCGGAATGTTGATGTAGAAGATCCAGCGCCAGGAGGCGTAGGTGGTGAGAAAGCCGCCGACCAGCGGTCCGATCGCGGGACCGACCAGGGCCGGCATCGTCACATAGCTCATGGCGGTGACGAGCTGACTCTTCGGGAAGGACTTCAGCAGAATGAGGCGGCCTACCGGGGTCATCATCGCCCCGCCCAGCCCCTGCAGGATGCGCGTCAGCACCAGCATGGGAAGCGAGGTGGCGAAGCCGCAGAGCGCCGACCCCAGGGTGAAGACCGTGATCGCGCCGCAGAAGACGCTGCGTGCGCCCCAGCGGTCGGCGACCCAGCCGCTCACGGGGATGAAGACCGCGAGGCTCAGCAGGTAGCTGGTGATGGCGACATTGAGGCGGAGCGGGCTCTCGCCCAGGCTCTCTGCCATCTGAGGGATTGCAGTGGCGAGAATGGTGGAGTCGAGGTTCTCCATGAAGAAGCCGCAGGCGACCACCAGCGGGATCAGCAATCGGAGCCGCGGCTCGGAGGCGGTGCGATATTGTGGCGGCGAAGCGGGTTCGGCGCGGAGCTCGGTCATGCCTTCGGGTCGTTCGAGGCTGCCGCTTGCGTGTGCACCGGCAGGGGCTTCGGTTTGCCCATGCTACTGAAACCGCCCGGAAATGACATGTATCCTCCGCATTCGCAAGCGGGCCGGGGTCGCCGACCGGCTGGGATGCGCTTTCGTCATGGGGCCATGTCGCGACAATTCCGTGGGGATGCGTGGCGGTCGGGACCGGCCACCTTTAGAGTGCTGCTCATCAATCCTGGATATGGGCCAAGCAGTGTCTGTATCCCCGCCCGCATGCGACAAATGCCCCTGAAGGCGCGCTTCCGATGATCTCCGATACGCGACGCCTCGCCGTGGGGCTCGCCGGCCTCTGCACCTTCATCAATCTCTATGCGACGCAGCCGCTGCTGCCGCTGTTCGCCCGGGACTTCCAGGCGACCGAGGCGCAGGTGAGCCTGACCGTCAGCGCCACAACCTTCGCGGTGGCGATGGTGGCGCCCTTCGTCGGGGTGGTCGCCGACGTGATCGGCAGGAAGCGCATCATCACCGGCGCCATGACCCTGCTGGTGCTGCCGACGATCCTCGCGGCGCTCAGCCATTCCCTCACCGAGCTGGTGCTCTGGCGCTTCGTTCAGGGGCTGCTGCTGCCACCGATCTTTGCCGTCACGGTCGCCTACATCGGCGACGAATGGCCGCCCAGGGAGGTGGCGACCGCCACCGGCGTCTATATCGCCGCCAGCGGACTCGGCGGCTTCCTCGGCCGCTTCCTGTCGGGGATCATCGCCGATCATGCGGGCTGGCGTGCCGCCTTCTGGCTGATCGCCGGGATAACCCTGGTTTCCGCCGCCGTCGTCGCGGCGACGCTGCCGCGCGAGCGCCGCTTCGTCAAAGCCGAGGGCTTCGGCCAGTCGGCGAGGCTGATGCTCCAGCACTTCTTCAACCCGCCGATCGTCGCCACTTTCGCGGTGGGCTTCGTGGTGCTGTTCGTCTTCGTCGCCACCTTCACCTACGTGAACTTCTACCTGGCGGCGCCGCCCTTCGATCTCTCGACCTCGGCGCTCGGCGCGATCTTCGTCGTCTATCTCTTCGCCGTCGTGGTGACGCCGATGACCACCCGATGGATCCATCGTCTCGGTCGCCGCGTCCTGGTGCTGGTCACGGCGCCGGTCTGGTGCGCCGGCCTGCTGATCACCCTGGTACCGTCTCTCCCGGTCATCATCGCCGGCCTGGCGATGGTGTCTGCCAGCGGCTTTGCGGTGCAGACCGCGGCAACCAGCCTGCTGGCCCAGCGCGCCACTGTCGCGCGCTCCTCCGCGGTTGGGCTCTATGTTGCTTTCTACTATGTCGGCGGCAGTGTCGGCGCGGCGCTGCCGGCGGTGGTCTGGGCGCGTGCGGGCTGGCCCGGCTGCGTGATGCTGATCATCGCTGCCCTCGCCATCGTGACCATCCTGGTCGCCCGATTCTGGCGCGACGAGCGCCCGACCACTGCCTGAATTCCCGCCAGCCGACGTCGCCGCCAGCGGCATCCTCGCTGCGCTGCCTTGCAGAGCGACGACGACATCCCATCTAATACATTGATTTTGCGGCAGAAATATGCTTCCGTGAGTCGCGCGCGGCGGCCGGCGTTGCGGCAAGAGCGCGCCGTCAGTTTTTTTCACGGGCGCGATTGCGCGCTGCACGGTCTCGACACATTATCGATTCCATTGCAGGCGTTCCCAATCCCAGCACAACAGGAGCATAGAAATGTTCGGGAAGATCTGGACGGTAGCGATGGCGGCGGCGATCACGGGGGTTCTGGCGCTGCCGGCTCCGTCGGCCTATGCCCAGGCGGCGAAGCCCGCACCGGCGAAGGCGAAACCGATGGCCATGCACATGGCGGCGCACCACCGGATGAGCTGCTACGACTACGCGTGGCAGTCGCAGGCAATGCAGGACTGCCTCGCCAAGAAGGACAATATGAAGTCGATGAAGAAGTCTTCTTCCAAGAAGATGATGAAGAAGAAGATGTCGTAATCCGCAACCGCCAGGCCGGCGCGGAATTCAGCTTCCGCGCCGCTTGGCGCGAGCGGTAGGGGTTGCGGCCAGGGGATCCTCTGGCCAGGGGTGTTTTGGGTAGCGGCCGCGCATTTCCGAGCGCACCGCCCGATAGCCCGTCTTCCAGAAAGTCGCGAGATCAGCGGTGACCTGCAGCGGTCGGCCGGCCGGCGACAGCAGATGCAGCAGCAGGCGCGTCCTGCCGCCGCCAACGCTTGGTGTCTCCGCGTGGCCGAACATCTCCTGCAGCTTGACCGCCAGCACCGGCACGTCGCCGGCGCCATAGTCGATCGCGAGGCGTGAGCCGCTGGGCACCGTGATATGGGTCGGTGCCAGCTCGTCGAGCCGCCGCTGCCGGTCCCAGGGCAGCATGGCCTTCAGCGCCGCAAGCAGATCGATGCGCTCGAGCTGAGCGCGCCTCGAGACGCCGCCGAGAAAGCCTCCGAGCCACTCATCGAGATGGCTCGCGAGCCAGGTCTCCGACAGATCGGGCCAGCCGCCGTCCGGCTCCAGCCGGCGCACGAAGCCGACCCGCTGGCAGAGCGCACGGCTCTCCTGCGTCCAGGGCAGCGCGTCGAGGCCGAGCTCTCCGAGGCCTTGCAGCAGCGCGGCACGCACCGCCTCGGCGGCGGGGTTGGGGAGTGGATCGTCCGCCAGCAGCACTGCGCCCAGCCGCCGCTGGCGGCGCGCCAACACCGCTTGCTGCCGGCTGTCCCAGGCGACGACGTCGAGGTTCTCGATGTGAGTGGCGAAAAGATCCTCGATCTCCGCACGCGCCAGCGGCGCCGCGAGGAAGATGCGGGCGTTCCTGGGATCGCCATCGAGCTCCGCCACCGCCAGGAATTCCTCGGCAGCGAGCGGATCGGTGGGCGGCAGCAGCGCGCCGGATCCGCTTGCAAGGCGGAAGCTGCCGGGCGCTGCGGCGCGGCGCTGGGCGATGCGGTCGGGATAGGCCAGCGCCACGACCGATCCCGTATCCCTGGGGTCGGCGCTCGCGCCGGAGATGCCAAGCTGCCGGCGCCACTGCTGCGCTGACTGGCGGACCTGCTCGACGGCGCCGCGATCGCTCGTCGTGCCCGCCGGCAGATGCCGTGCGGCGCCGCGCTCGTGCAGCAGCTCGATGCGGAGGCGCAGGTCGCAATCCCGCCCGCCGGGCCGCGACTTCACGATGTCGCGCTCGCTCAGCAGCGCCGCGATGTCGGCGGCAAGCGCCCCGAGGTCGCGCTCCTTCGCGCGCGCCGCCATGTGGGCGAGGCGAGGATGGGCGCCCAGCACCGCCAGCGCGCGGCCGTGGCTGGTGATGCGACCGTCCGCGTCAACCGCATCCAGCTCGCGCAGCAGCGTGTTGGCCTGGGCGTAGGCGGCGGCCGGCGGCGGATCGAGCCAGGAAAGGGAGCTCGGGTCGGTGACGCCCCAGCGGGCGAGCTCCAGCGCCAGCGGCGCCAGATCGGCGTCCATGATCTCCGGCGGCGTGAAGGGCTGCAGCAACGCCTGCTCATGAGCGGGCCACAGCCGATAGCAGACCCCGGGCTCCACTCGTCCGGCGCGGCCGCGGCGTTGCTCGGACGCCGCCTGGGATACTCTGAGGGTCATCAGCCGCGTCATGCCCGTGCGGGGATCGAAGCGCGGCCGGCGCATCAGCCCGGCGTCGATCACCACGCGCACGCCATCGATGGTGAGGCTGGTCTCGGCGATCGCGGTCGCCAGCACGATCTTGCGTGTGCCACGCGGGGGCGGCGCAATCGCCGCGTCCTGGGCGTCCTGGGGCAGGTCGCCATAGAGAGGCGTCACATGGATCCCGGCGCCGAGCGACGCGTCGGCAAGACGCTGCTCGACCCGGCGGATCTCCCGCGCGCCCGGCAGGAAGACCAGCAGGCTGCCGCTCTCCTCCGTAAGGGCGCGCTGGATCGCGGCGGCGACCGCTTCCTCGATGCGCTCCGGCGGCGGACGGTCGAGATGGCGGGTCTCGATGTCGAACATCCGGCCACGGCTCTCGATCACGGGCGCGTCGCCCAGAAGCCGCGCCACCGGCGCGCCGTCGAGCGTCGCGGACATCACCAGGAGCCGCAGATCCTCCCGAAGTCCGCGGCGGGCATCGAGAGCAAGCGCAAGGCCGAGATCGCCGTCGAGGCTCCGCTCGTGGAACTCGTCGAAGATGACGAGGCCGGTGCCGGCCAGCGACGGATCGTCCTGCAGCATGCGGATCAGCACGCCCTCGGTCACCACCTCGATCCGGGTGCGCGGCCCGACGCGGCTGTCGAGCCGGGTGCGGTATCCGACCGTCTCGCCCGGCCGCTCGCCCAGCATCATGGCCATCCGCCGGGCGGCGGCCCGGGCCGCCAGCCGCCGCGGTTCCAGCATCACGATGCGGCCGCCGCCGAGCCAGGGGGAGGCGAGCAGGGCGAGCGGCGCCAGGGTGGTTTTGCCCGCACCGGGGGGCGCCTCCAGCACCGCCGCGCTGTGAGCGGCCAGGCCCGCTTCGAGGCGCTCCAGCGCATCGGCCACCGGCAGACGGCCGCGCCATGGGGCCAGATCGAAGGCAGTCATTGCGGGCGGCACCCTAGCCGATTCCGATCGGCCGCTGCAGACCCTGATTGTGATCCGCGTCGAGCTTGTGCCCTGCGCCGCGGGGACTTAGCCTATGGCCATGATGACTCGTTATCTGCTGATCATTATCGCGATCCTCACCGTTCTGGTGCTGAGCGAGCTGCTGTTCGAATTCTATGATTACAACCGGCAGCAGGATTGCCTCGGCGCCGGTGGCCGCCGCTGCGGCACGCATATAACCCTTACGCATTAGGCGCTCCCGCCGCGCCTTGACAGGCCTCAGACGGGCGCTTAAAACAGTTGTTCGAAATCGGGCGAAGCACAAGGCGACCCGGCCAGCTCAGGGGAGCGAGCCAGCTGGCATCGAGGACTCGCCGGAACGCCAGGACGGGGGACGACGTGGAGCAGGGCCGCTGATGACCGTCGCGACCGATTCCAGCGACACCAAGACGCGGATCCTACGCATCGCCGAGCGCATGTTCGCGGAGCGCGGATTCGCCGGTGTTTCCCTGCGGCAGCTCACCACCGCCGCCGGGGTCAATCTCGCCGCGGTGAACTACCACTTCGGCTCCAAGGAGGGGCTGCTGACGGCGATCTTCGAGAGCCGCTGCAACCCCATGAACGAGGAGCGCCTGCGCAGGCTCGAGGCCTGCGCCGAGGTGGAGAGCGGTGCGCCGCTGCTGGAGCAGATCGTCGCCGCCTTCATCGCGCCGGCGCTCGCCTCCACCAACAACGCCGCGGGCGGCGCCGTTTTCACGCGGCTGCGCGCGACGCTGGCCGCCGAGCAGAACGAGCTCGCGCGCACCTTGGTCGCCAAGTATTTCGACCGCACCAGCATCCGCTTCATCACTGCGCTCGCCCGCGCGTTGCCGCATTTGTCCCAGGCGGAGGTGTTCTGGCGCTTCAATTTCCTGCTGGGGACGCTCTACTACACGATGGTCAATCCCGCCCGCATCGAGCATTTGTCCAGCGGCCTCTGCGACGCGACCGACGTCGACGCCGTGCTGGCTCAGATGGTGCCCTATGCCGCCGCGGGCTTCCGAGCGCCCGGCCTCGCCAACAGTGGTCCGCGCCGGACGGCGCATCGCAAGGCGGCGCGATGAGCGAGGCGAGCGAGATGCCGCCGCTCGCCGTGCGAGTGGCGAGCGTGGCGCCCTCGGCAACGGTGGAGATGACCGAACGGGTGCGTCTCGCGCGCGCCGCCGGGCGCGAGATCCTCGGCCTTGCCAGCGGCGATCCCAACCTCGAGACCCATCCGGAGATCATCGCCGCCGCCCATCGGGCAATGCTCGCCGGCGACACGCATTACGGGCCGGCGCAGGGCAGCCCGGCGCTGCGCGCGGCGATCGCGCGCCGGCTCTCGGCGAAGACCGGCGTGGCCTACGACGCGTCGGAGATCCTGGTGACGCCGGGTGGCAAGTTCGCGGTCTTCGCCGCCTTCATGGCGGCGCTGGGGCCGGGCGACGAGGTCGTGCTGCTGGATCCCTGCTGGGTGAGCTACGGCGCCGCCGTGCGGCTGGCAGGCGGCGTGCCGGTGCGGGTGCCCGCCCTCGACAGCATCGATCCCGACCACATCGAGCGGGCGATCGGTCCGCGGACCCGCATGATCGTGGTGAACTCGCCGGTCAATCCCACCGGCAAGGTGCTCTGCCGCGACGAGCTGGGCGCCCTTCTGAAGCTCGCCCGACGGCACGACCTCTGGCTGGTCTTCGACCAGGTTTACGCCGATCTCTGCTTCGAGCCCGACGGCTTCACTTATCTCCAGGCCTTGCCCGGCGCCAAGGAGCGCTGCTTCGTCGCCGACAGCCTCTCCAAGACCTATGGCATGACCGGCTGGCGCCTGGGGTATCTCGCGGCGCCGGCGGCGGCGGTGAAGGCGGTGCTGAAAGTGGTGCAGCACTCGATCTACTGTGTGCCGCCGTTTCTGCAAGCGGGCGCCGAGGCCGCGCTTGCCTTGCCCGAGAGTGTGATCGAAGGGTATCGCGCCCGGTTCCGCCGGCGGCGCGATCGCGCGGCGGCGGTGCTGGACCGCCTGCCGGGCTTCCGCTGCCCGGCACCGCCCGCCTCCTTCTACCTCTTTCCCAGCATCCCCGGTGACGACCGCGCGGTGGCAGAGGAGTGGCTCGATCGCCTCTCGATCGCGGCGTTGCCGGGAAGCGCCTTTGGCGAGCTGGGCCGCGGCCATCTGCGTCTCTCGCTCACCGCTCCCGACGAGGTGCTCGAGGAGGCGCTCGCTCGCATCGAACGGCACTACGGTGGCTGAACCGGCGGTCGTCTTTTCCGGCGTCGACAAGCATTTCGGCGCCCATCAGGTGCTGCGCCAGGTGTCGCTCGCGATCGACGAGGGCGAATGCGTGGCGGTGATCGGCCCCAGCGGCTCCGGCAAGAGCACGCTTATCCGCTGCATCAACGGGCTCGAGCCGATCAGCGCCGGCAGTCTTACCGTGCTGGGGCGCGGCGTTCCGACGCTCGATGCCCGCGGCCTGACGCGGCTGCGCGGCGAGATCGGCATGGTGTTCCAGAGCTTCAATCTCTATCCGCACCTGACGGCGCTGCAGAACATCACCCTGGCACCGCGGAAGGCCAAGGGCATGGCTGCGGCCGAGGCAGAGGCCCTCGGCCGGCGTCTCCTGGAGCGGGTGCATCTCGCCGACAAGGCGGCGGCCTATCCGGCGCAACTCTCCGGCGGCCAGCAGCAGCGGGTGGCGATCGCCCGCGCGCTCGCCATGACGCCGCGCCTCCTGCTGTTCGACGAGCCGACCTCGGCGCTCGATCCCGAGATGATCCGCGAGGTGCTTGACGTGATCGGCGCCCTCGCCGAGGACGGCATCACCATGGCGATCGTCACCCACGAGATGAATTTCGCCCGCAGTGTCGCCGATCGCGTCGTCTTCATGGATCACGGCGCCATCGTCGAGGCAGGACCGCCGGCGCAGGTGATGGAAGCGCCGCGTCAGGCGCGCACGCGGGATTTCATGGCGCTGATCCGGCATTGAGCCGAATCGCCAGGGCGAGAGAGGTCGAGAGATGATGGGAAAATGGGCTGCCGCGGCAGCGGTGCTTCTGATGACGATGCTGTCGGTCGCCGCCGGCAGCGCCCGCGCCGACAGCGCCATCGACGCCATCAAGGCGCGCGGCAAGCTGCTGGCCGGCGTCAAGTACGATACGCCGCCCTTCGGCTATCTCGACGACAAGAACGAGGTGGTAGGCTTCGACGTCGATCTCATGCGCGAGATCGCCAAGGCGATGGGCGTCGGCATCGAGCTGGTCAAGGTGACGTCGCCGACGCGCATTCCGCTCCTGGTCAGCGGCAATGTCGACATCGTCGCGGCCTCGATGACCCATACGCGGGAGCGCGAGGGGGCGATCGATTTCAGCATCACCTACTATACCGGCGCCCAGGCGCTGATGGTGCCGGCCTCGAGCCCGATCAAGGGGCTGGGCGACCTCGCCGACAAGACCGTCGCCGTGCAGCAGGGGACAACGCTCGAGAAGACGCTGGCGAAGCTCGCGCCCCAGGCCAAAGTGCAGTCCTTCCGCGACTACACCACTGCCTGGCTCGCGCTCCGGCAGGGTCGCGCCGACGCGTTCACCGGCAGTTACGACATCCTGCGCGGCTTCGCCCGCGAGGCCCAGGGCTTCCACATCGTCGGCGACAAGTTCAGCGTCGAGCCCTTCGGCATCGGTATCCGTCACGGCGACTGGCAGATGCGGAACCTCGTCAACGCGGTTCTGCAGGATCTCTGGACCAGCGGCCGCTACCAGCAGATCTATCACCAGTGGTTCCAGGTCGATCCCGATATTCCCATCGAGACCTGGCCGAAGGGCTGAGCTGAGGCGTGAGCTATCAGTTCGACTGGGGCGTGCTCTGGCGCTATCGCGAGGCGCTGGCGGAGGGCTTCGCGCTGACGCTGGCGCTCTCGCTCCTCGGCCTTCTCGGTGCCTTGGCGCTCGGTATCGTTGCCGGGACGGCGGGCGCGGGCGGACGCCGCGCCGCGCGGGGATTTGCGGGCACTTATGTCGAAGTCGCGCGCAACGTCCCGCTGCTGGTGCACATGTATTTCTGGTATCTCGGATTGACCGCGCTCAGGCTGCCGGCCTTCTGGTGCGGGGTGCTGGCGCTGGCGATCTACTCCGGTGCCTATGTCGCGGAGATCGTGCGGGCCGGCATCCAGAGCGTGCCGCAGGGCCAGACGGCGGCGGCACTCGCCTCCGGTCTCTCGCCGCGGCAGGCGCTGGTGCACGTGATCTATCCCCAGGCGCTTCGCATCGTGGCGCCGTCGCTGGCGGGGCTCCTGTCGCAGCTCATCAAGGATTCCTCGCTTGCCTCGGTGATCTCCGTCGGCGAACTCACCTTCGCCGCTGGCGCCATCGAGGGCGAGACCTTTCGCACCTTCGAAGCCTATATCGGCGTGAGCCTGCTCTATCTCGTGACGGTGACCGCGATCTCGCAGCTGACGCTGCGCACTCTCAGCGGGCGGGCGGTCGATCCGGAAATGCGGTACTGAGCGGGGCTGGCCGGTGGATCTGTCGGTGGTCTGGCGCAATCTGCCCTATCTCGCGGAGGGGTTCGCCGTCACTCTCGAGACCTCGGCGCTCGTCATTCTCGGCGGCACGGCGCTCGGTCTGTTGCTAGGCATCGTGCGAAGTGGCCGCGTCGCCAGTCTTCGCCACGCGGCCTGGCTCTACATCGAGCTCATCCGCGGGACGCCGCTGCTGGTGGTGCTCTTCATCGTCTACTTCGCGGTTCCGCCCCTCATCGGGCACCGCTTCACCGCCTACGAGGCGGCCGTGATCGGCTTCATCGCCTTCATCGGGGCCTACATCGCCGAGGACGTGCGCTCCGGCCTCGCCTCGGTGCCGAGAGGTCAGGTGGAGGCCGGGCTCGCGAACGGCCTGTCGCCGCGCCAGGTACTGTGGCTGGTGGTGCTGCCGCAGGCGGTGCGGCGGATGATCCCCGCGCTCTTCAATCAGTTCGTCCGGCTGGTGAAGTTCACCTCGGTCGCCTCGGCGATCGGCGTCACCGAGCTCACCGGCGCCACCCTCGCGGTCAATGCGCGCGAGTTCAAGCCGCTGCCGTTGCTGATCGCGCTGGCACTGGCCTATTTCGTGGCCGGCTACGGGCTCTCGCTGCTGGGACGCTGGCTCAATCGGCGGTACGCGATCGCCGGCTGAGGGACGTTCTTCGGCGGCGGCCGGTCAGTGGTGCGCCGCCACCTCGTGGGTCTTCAGCACCTTGTCGGTGGTGGCGTCCACCTCCTCGAGGAGGATGGCGTAGCGCCAGAGCATCGAAAGGTGCTCCAGCACCGCCTTGCAGCTGGCCTCGTCCAGCAGCACGCCGTCGTGCGCCGCGTGGCGCAGGATGAGCCGGCGGTCACCGGAGAGGTCGACGTCGGCGATCTGGATATCGGGCTCGGCGCGGGCGAGATCGTAGTGGCGGGCGAGCGCGCTCCGGAGCTCGCGGTAGCCGCGCTCGTCATGGATCGCGTCCACCACCAGGGCATCCTGGGTCGCCTCGTCCAGCACCTTGAACAGCCGGAACTGGCGCATCACCCGCGGGCTCAGGTACTGCAGCACGAAGCTCTCGTCGCGATAGTTCGCCCAGGCGTCGCGCAGCGTGCCGTAGGGATCGCCGTTGCCGGCGATCTCCGGGAACCACTCGCGGTCCTCCTCGGTGGGGAGGGTGCAGATGCGCTTGATGTCCTGCATCATCGCGAATCCCAGCGCGTAGGGATTGATGCCGTTGTAGCGGCGATCGTCGTACTCCGGCTGGAAGACCACGTTGGTGTGCGAATGCATCGCCTCGAGATAGGCGCCGTCGCTGATGAGGCCGCGCTCGTGCAGCCGGTTCAGGATCTCGTAGTGCACGAAGGTCGCGCATCCTTCGTTCATCATCCGCGTCTGCTTCTGCGGGTAGAAATACTGGCTGATGTGCCGCACGATGCGGACGAGCTCGCGCTGCCAGCCCTCCATCCGCGGCGCGCGCTTCTCCAGGAAGTAGAGCAGGTTCTCTTCCGGCAG
The DNA here is from genome assembly GCA_035507155.1 of Allostellaceae bacterium. Classification (GTDB taxonomy): domain Bacteria; phylum Pseudomonadota; class Alphaproteobacteria; order ATCC43930; family CGMCC-115725; genus DASZHJ01. The sequence continues at coordinate 16,457 of DATJOK010000115.1, read as the reverse complement.
GCCGAGCTGGCGCCGTATCTCGGCACGCGCCTTGGCGACCTCCTCGGCGTCGCCGTCCTGCGCCTGGCGTTTCGGCACGACGCGCTCCCAGAGGTCGTCGTAGGTGCGCTCGCTGTGCAGGCGGCGCTCCTCGGCGCGGCGGCGCTCGTCGGCGAGGTTGGCCTTGGCGCGCCGGGCATAGCGGTGGACGCCATGGGTCATGAGCGCATGGGCGGCGTCGAGCACCTGCTCGACGGCCTGCACGCCCTGCTGCTCCTCGCACCGCGAGACGAAGTCCCGGGCGAAGGTCAGGTAGTCGAGGATGCCCTCGGCGTCCGTCCACTGCCGGAACAGGTAGTTGTTCTTGAAGAAGTGATTGTGGCCGAAGGCGGCGTGGGCGATCACCAGCGTCTGCATCGCCATGGAGTTCTCCTCCATGATGTAGCTGATGCAGGGACTGGAATTGATGACGATCTCGTAGGCGAGGCCCTGGAGGCCGTGACGGTAGAGCGCGTCCTCGCGGGCGAAGCGCTTGCCGAAGCTCCAGTGCCGGTACATCAGCGGCAGGCCGACGGAGGCATAGGCGTCGAGCATCTGCTCCGAGGTGATGACCTCGATCTGGTTCGGGTAGACGTCGAGGCCGAGCTCCTTGAGCGCGATCTCCTCGATCGCGTCATGAGCGCGGCGGATCTTGTCGAAATCCCATTCGGCGCCTTCGAAGAGCAGGCCCTTGGCTGGCGCCAGCGCCGTGTCGCTCATGCCGCGCGCTCCCGCTGCTTCGAGAAGAGCTCGTGGAACACCGGGAAGATCTGCGAGGGATCCGCGACCTTGCGCATGGCGAAGTTCTGATGCGCCTGGGCGATCCCCTCGTAGGTGCGCCAGAGGTCGGTGGGCGCGCTCGGGTAGCCGTGCCGGAGCGTCGCCTCGGCGCCCACCTCGATGTAGGCGAAGTACTGGCTCACCGGCAGGATCTGCTGCGCCATGAGTGACGCGCAGCGGTCGCTGTCCTCGGTATAGTTGTCGCCGTCGGACGCCTGCGCCGCATAGATGTTCCAGTTGTCGGGATTGTAGCGCGCGCGCACCACCCGCATCATCTCGTCGAGGGCGGTCGAGACGATGGTGCCGCCGGTCTCCCGGCTGTGGAAGAAGGTGTCCTCGTCCACTTCCTGCGCGCTCGAGGTGTGGCGGATGAAGACGATGTCGACGTGCTTGTAGCGCCGCGTCAGGAAGACGTGCAGCAGCATGAAGAAGCGCTTGGCCAGATCCTTCATCTGCTCCGTCATCGAACCGGAGACGTCCATCAGGCAGAACATCACCGCCTGGGTGTTGGGCTTCGGGATGCGCTCGAAGCGGTTGTAGCGGACGTCGACGGGATCGATGTAGGGGACGCGGCGGCTCTTGCGCAGCGCGGCCTCGAGGGCGAGCTGGCTCTGCTCTGCCGCCTCGGCGTCGTCCGCCTCCAGCGCGGTCTTCACCTGCATCTCGAGCGCGGCGATCTCCCTGGGGGTCGGGCGGCTCAGGCTGATGCGCCGGGCGAAGCTGTTCCGGAGCGTCCGCTTCACGCTCAAGGCCGAGGGCGAGCCCGCGACGGAGTAGCCGGCACGCACGAGCTGCATCGAGTCCTGGTCGTTGATCTTGGTCTTGACGAGATCCGGCAGCTCGAGATCGTCGAAGAAGAGGTTGAGGAACTCCTCGCGGGTCAGCACGAACTCGAAGGAATCCTGCTCGCCGCCGTCCTCCGGGCTCGCCTTGCCGCCGCTGCCTTCGCCGCCCCCCTGCGGCCGCTTGATGCGATCGCCGACCACGAACTCCTTGTTGCCGGGGACCACGTAGTCGCGCTTGCCGCCCTGAGAGGCTTTGCGCAGCACAGGCTCGCTGATGCGGTGAGAGGGGATCGACACCTTCTCGCCGCTGCCGTTCTGGCCGACCTTGCGGCGCTTCAGCGCCTCGGTCATGGCATCCTTGATCTCATGCTTCGCCCGCTCCAGGAAGCGCTGCCGGTTCGGCAGGCTCTTGCCCTTGGGGTTGGGGCGACGGTCGATGACGTTCATGAATGCATGACTCCGAAGTTCTGACGCTAGCCGGCCTTGTTGACGCGCATGTACCACTCGACCAGACGGCGCACCTGACGCGGCGTATAGCCCCGCGTTGCCATTCTCTCGACGAAATCGTTGTGCTTCTTCTCGGTATCTGAATCCTTCTTGGAGCCGAAGCTGATCACCGGAAGCAGATCTTCGACCTGTGAGAACATCCGCTTCTCGATCACTTCGCGAAGCTTCTCGTAGGAAGTCCAGGAGGGGTTCTTGCCCGCGTTCTGCGCCCGGGTGCGCAGGGCGAACTTCACCACTTCGTTGCGGAAATCCTTGGGATTGGCGATGCCGGCCGGCTTCTCGATCTTCGAGAGCTCCTGGTTGAGGATCTCGCGATCCATCAGCTGGCCGGTGTCGGGGTCTTTGAAGTCCTGATCCTCGATCCACGCATCCGCGTAGGCAACGTAGCGGTCGAACAGGTTCTGACCGTAATCGCCGTAGGATTCGAGATAGGCCTTCTGGATCTCGTTGCCGATGAATTCCGCGTAGCGCGGCGCGAGATCGCCCTTGATGAAGCCGAGAAGCTTTTTCTCAGTCTCCTCGGGGAACTGCTCGCGGCGCACAGACTGCTCGATCACGTACATGAGGTGAACCGGATCGGCCGCCACTTCCTGGGTGTCGAAGTTGAAGGTGTTCGACAGGGTCTTGAAGGCAAAACGGGTGGAAATGCCATCCATTCCCTCGTCGACACCGGCGGCGTCGCGATATTCCTGCACCGTGCGCGCGCGCGGATCGCTGTCCTTGAGGCTCTCGCCGTCATAGGAGCGCATCTTCGAATAGAGGTTGGAGTTCTCGTGCGGCTTCAGACGCGAGAGCACGCAGAACCGCGCCAGCATGTCGAGGGTGCCGGGCGCACAGGAGGCGTCGGCGAGCTCGCTGCCGGAGAGCAGCTTCTGGTAGATCTTGGCCTCTTCCGCAACGCACAGGCTGTACGGCACCTTGATCACGCAGATGCGGTCGATGAAGGCTTCGTTGTTGCGGTTGTTCTTGAAAGCCTGCCACTCCGCCTCGTTCGAGTGCGCGAGGATGATGCCCTGGAAAGGGATGGCGCCGATGTTCTCGGAGCCGATGTAATTGTTCTCCTGCGTTGCGGTCAGCAGGGGGTGCAGCATCTTGATCGGCGCCTTGAACATCTCGACGAATTCCAGGATGCCCTGGGTCGTCCGGTTGAGGCCGCCGGAGAAGGAATAGGCGTCGGCATCGTTCTGGCTGAAGAACTCGAGCTTGCGGATGTCGACCTTGCCGACCAGGCTCGAAATGTCCTGGTTGTTCTCATCGCCGGGCTCGGTCTTGGCGATGCAGATCTGCCTGAGGCGCGAGGGGAGCAGCTTCACCACGGTGAACTTGTTGAGATCGCCGCCGAACTCGTCGAGGCGCTTCAGCGCCCAGGGCGAGGCGAGACCGGTCAGGCGCCGCTTCGGGATCTTGTAGCGCCGCTCCAGCACCTCGCCCATGCGCTCGGGATCGAAGAGACCGAGCGGGCTCTCGAAGATCGGGCTCATTTCCTTGCCCGCCTTCAGCACGTAGATCGGCAGCCGCTCCATCAGCAGCTTCAGGCGTTCGGCGAGGGACGACTTGCCGCCGCCCACCGGCCCGAGCAGGTAGAGCACCTGCTTGCGCTCCTCGAGACCCTGGGCGGCATGGCGGAAGAAGCCGACGATCCGCTCGATCGTCTCTTCCATGCCGTAGAAATCCTTGAAGGCAGGGTAGATGCGGATCGTCCGGTTCATGAAGATCCGGCCCAGCCGCGTGTCCTGGCTGGTGTCGATCATCTGCGGTTCGCCGATCGCTGCCAGCATCCGCTCGGCCGCGCTGGCATATGCCATCGGCTCTCGGGCGCACGACTTGAGATAGTCCTCGAGGGACATCTCGGTTTCCTTCTCGGCCTCGTAGAGGCGCGAGAAGAGGCTGAAAAGCTCGTCGTGTGCAGTCATCGTCGACCTCGCCGTTCTGGCCCGTCCGTGCCAGGCGCTTAACCTGGCATTAACGCAAATTTTAAGGGCGCGTGATTAATCCACCCTTAAAAATAAACGCGAAAGCGGACCGAACCTTTCCTTTTGCATACGCGGATTCCCTCATGTTTCGGGCGGCGCGCGCAGTGGCGACAGCCGTCCGGATGTGCGTGGGAGAGGCTTCGCGCCGGCCGGAGAGCCCCGCATCGCGAGCGCTGCTCCTGGAAAGAGCCCATTCAACCGCGACCGCCTCGGAATCGTTGCATCTCTCACCACGACGCAAGGATCGTGCCGGATGCGTTACGTTATTGCCTTGATGCCGCTTTTTGATTTGCGCACGCCGGGAGCTCTCTCTTTCGGCGTCGGCGCTCGAACTTTCTTTCAACCCGAGGAACCTGAGCGTTCGGCTCTTTATGCAATGTGGTCCTGCGGGGACGGAAACGCTGTCGTATCCTTGTCGTGACTTCGGATGCCTTGCGGCATCATCGGAGGGCGCTCCGCGCGGCTGGGGATTGCCGGTCCGTCGCGGCTCAAAAAACTCGCCGGAACCTCGCCCGCGCACCGACCAGCCGGGGCGCGGGCTTCGCCTTACCGCAAGAGGGTCATCCTTGCGGCTCGACAGGTTGGGCGGGTAGCGCCCAGCTCTTCGGGCGCGCTCGCGTTGCCCCATCATCACCCCAAACTGGCCCCCGGCCGATCAGCCGAGGCGAGCCATCCCGACACATGGCGGTTCAGCAGGTGCGACAACTCCTCTGCTCCGATCTCCTATAAATCATCATAGCGAAACACGGCTTTCTCAAGATGTTACGCCCTAATTTTGCGTTGTCGAGACGACCTGTTGCCATTTGGTGACAGGGAACTGCGGCGAGCCGCGGCGAGCAGTCGCGGCCGGCGCAGCGCGACCGGTTTCAAACCCTGCGGAAAGTATCGATAAATCAAGGGGACGCCGTGGCAATCGAGGTCGCGGCGGATATCCGCGCATGCAGTCGACTCGATGTCCGGTTTCCGCTTCTGGCCCGCGCGTAGGTTTAAAGTTCGCGCCCAAACTCGCGCACCCATCTGTCTAAAGCTTAGGCAGGACGGATTTTTCAGCAGCGACTCGGACGCGACTCGGAAGGATGGCTTCCCGCCTATCGATCGCTTCCGTCAGCGCGCTGCCGCGTGCTCGGACGCGGACCATTCCTCGGCGCTGGCGCCGGCCAGCGCCAGCACGCGCTCCTCGTCGGCGGCAAGCGCCTTTGCCGTGCCTCGGTACACGATCTCGCCGTTGTCGAGCACGAAGGCATGGTCGGCGATCTCGAGGCTCATCCGCACGTTCTGCTCGACCAGCAGCACGGAGAGCCCTTCCGCCCGCATCTGGGCAACGATGCGAAACACCTCGCGCACGATGAGCGGCGCCAGCCCCTGGGACGGCTCGTCGAGAATCAGCAGCTTCGGATTGATCAGCAGCGCCCGTGCAATCGACAGCATCTCCTGCTCGCCGCCGGAAAGCTGGCGGCCGCGGTTCTGCCGGCGCTCGGCGAGGCGCGGGAAGAGCTGGTAGATGCGCTCGATCGTCCATGGCCCCTCGCGGGTCAACGGCACCCGCAGGTTCTCCTCCACCGTCAGGTTCGGGAAGATCCGCCGGCCCTCCGGCACGTATCCCACGCCGAGCGAGGCGATCCGGAACGGCGCCCAGCGGGTGGTCTCCCGGCCGAGGATCACCGTCTTGCCCTGGCGCGGCGGCGTCAGCCCCATGATGCTGCGGAGAGTGGTGGTCTTGCCAGCGCCGTTGCGACCGAGCAGCGTGGTGATCTCGCCCTCCGGCACCGCCAGTGCCACGTCATGGAGGATATGGCTCTTGCCGTAATATGTATGGAGGCCCGAAGCCTCGAGCGCGTTCATGCGGCCTGTCCCAGATAGGCCGCCTGCACGGCTTCGTTGGCGGCGATCTCCTTGGGTGTGCCGGCGGCGAGCAGGCTGCCATGATCGAGCACGGTGATGCGGTCGGCGAGGTGGAAAACCACGCGCATGTCATGCTCGATGAGGACGATCGTATATTTGCTCTCCCGGTGGAGCCGGCGGATGAGGGCGGTGATCTCGTAGGTCTCCTGATCGCCCATGCCGGCGGTGGGCTCGTCGAGCAGCAGGAGCCGCGGCTTCAGCGCCAGCGACATGGCGATCTCGGCGGCGCGCTGATCGCCGTGGGACAGCTCGCCGACCAAGCGTCCGGCCTTCGGCCCGAGCGCGGCGAGCGTCAGGATCTCCTCGACCTGATCCTCGAGCGCGGCCGTCTCGGCGCGCGAGAGCCAGGGTCTGAGCCGGTAGCCGGCAGCTACTTCCGCGGCGATCCGCACGTTTTCGCGCACCGAGAGCTCGGGAAAGATCTCGGTGATCTGGAACGTGCGCGCCATGCCAAGCTCCACCCGGCGAGAGGCGGAGAGCCGCGTCACCTCGCGGCCGTCGAACACGATCGCGCCGGTGCTCGGCGGGAAAAAACCGCTGATCAGATTGAAGAAGGTGGTCTTGCCGGCGCCATTGGGGCCGATCACCGCGTGCAGCTCGCCGGCCGGGACCTGGAGCGAAATGTCGCTTACCGCGACCAGGCTGCCAAAGGTCTTGGTGACGTTGCGGACTTCCAGCAGATTCACGTGGCCTCCTTTCGCCGGAAGATGCCCAGCACGCCGCGCGGAAAGAAAAGGACGATGAGCATGAAGATCATGCCGAGGAAAGACATCCAGTTGTTGGTCATGCTGGAGAGATAGTCCTGCAGCACCACGAAGACCGCGGCGCCCAGCAGCGGTCCCCAGAACGATCGCATGCCGCCCAGCACCGCCATGATGACGATCTCGCCGGACTGGTTGTAGTCGAGCATGCGCGGATTGGCGAAGTTGTTGAGGAGCGCGTAGAGCGCGCCGCCGAGGCTGATGAAGAAGCAGGAGGTGGTGAAAGCGAGCCAGATATGCCGCTCGGTGGGAATGCCGAGGAAGCGGGCTCGGCGCTCGTTCTCGCGAATGGCGAGCAGCGTGTGACCGAAGGGGGAGTTGAGCAGGAATGCCATCGCCGCCGCGGAGATGGCGAAGACGAACAGCACGAAGTAGTAGAAGGCGATGGAATTCGAGAGGATGTCGATGGTCCATGGCCCCAACGACAGCGGCGCGCGCTCGAAGCCGCGCAGCCCGTCGTCGCCGCCGGTGAGCGAGCTCCACTGGAAGGCGATGTAGTAGAAGACTTGCCCGAAGGCGATCGTGCACATGGCGAAATAGACGCCGCGCCGCCGCACGATCAGCGCGCCCAGGAGGGCGCCCGAGATCGTTCCCAGCAGCACCCCGCCGACGAGCGACATCGGCGTGCTGTGGATGCCGTACTTGAGCATCAGGCCGGCGCCATAGGCGCCAAGGCCGAAATAGGCGGCGTGGCCGAAGGAGAGGACGCCGGTGAAGCCGAGCAGGAAATTGAGCGACATGGCGGCGAGCCCCAGCACCAGCACGCGGGTGCCGAGCGCCGTGTAGCCGCCGACATAGGGCATCCAATAAGGCGCCCCCAGCAGCACCAGCCAGATGATGGCGAGCTTCAGCGCCTGCCGCTGATCGACGGCGGAGATCATGTCAGCATGCCTTCCTCGCCGAGCAGCCCGCGCGGTCTCACCAGCAGCACCACCGCCATCAGCACGTAGATCACTGCTTCGCTGGCAGAGGGGTAGAAGACGGTGGTGATGCCGGCGGCGACGCCGATGAGCAGGCCGCCGAGCAGCGTTCCCGGCAGGCTGCCGACGCCGCCGACGATGATGGCGATGAAGCTCGGCATCAGCAGCGGATCGCCCATGGTGGGCAGCAGGCTCACCTGCCCGCCGGCGAGAACACCGGCGAATCCCGCCAGGAAGATGCCGAGGCCGAAATTGAAGGTGCGAAGCGTCTTCACGTTGACGCCCAGCGTGGAGACCGTGTCGAGGTCGAGGGTGCCGGCGCGGATTCTGACCCCCATGCGGGAGTAGCGCAGGAAGAGGAAGAGGGCGCTGACCGCGATCACCACCATCGCCACCATGAAGACGCGATAGCCGGTGATGAAGAAGAATTCGTTGCTGAGCGGCTGCGACAGGAAATCCGGGACGGTGAAGGGGAGGCCGGTGGCGCCCCACCACCAGCGCGTGCCGTCCTGGATCACGAAGGCGAGGCCGAAGGTGAGCAGCAGGCTATAGAGCGGATCGCGCCCGTAGAGGCGCTGGATCATCAGCTTCTCGATGATGATGCCGAAGATCGCGACGATGAGCGGAGAGACGATCAGCGCCGGCCAGAAGCCGATATGCGGCGTTAGCGTGTAGGCGACATAGCCGCCAAGCGCCAGGAAGCCGCCGTGAGCGAAGTTGATGACGCCGCTCAGGTTGAGGATGAGCGACAGGCCGAGAGCCATGAGCACGTAGAAGGCGCCGATGATCAGGCCGTTGGTGACGTTGAAGAGGATCATGGTCATCGGCGGACACTCCGGTCGGCAACGCGGCTCGGTGCGAGTGCGGGCAGAAAAGGGGGCGTGAGCGGTTCAACGAAGGGGGCCGTGGATGCCACGGCCCCCTCGTTGCTCAGCAAATGGGCAGCCAACCAGAAATCAGGCCGGCCACGCGATCTTGCAGCCGGTATCCGCGACAGGACCGGCGGCCTTCTCACCCGGGACGACGGTATGCACCGTGAACATGTTGTCGGGATCGCCGCCCTTCGGCGCTGGATGCGCCTCGCCGGCGAAGACCGAGGCCATGAGCTCGTGATCGCCGGCGCGATAAAAGACTTTGTTCTTCTGCAACGCGACCTCGGGCGGCAGCGCGAAATCCTGCATCGCGTGGGCGAGCTTCACGCCGTCGACGGTCTTCTCCTGATTGGCCAGCACCGCGAAGGTCTGCACCGAGACGTAGCCGAACCAGTTCCGCGCCGTCGGCATCTTGCCGGTCACTTTTTTCATTTCCGCGACGAATTCCTGCACGTGCGGCACGCCGGGCTGGTCCCACCACCACTCCATGGTCCACCAGCCGACCTTGGCCTCGTCGGGCACGGAGCGCAGCGTCTCCAGCTCGTAGAGGGTGCCGGCCACCTTCATCTGCTTCTCGAGGCCGAACTGCACGAACTGCTTCAGGCTGTTTGCCTGATCGCCGCCGCCCATGACGTTGATCAGCACGTCGGGATTGTATGACTTGGCCTTGATGAGATAGGCGGAGTAATCGGTGGTGCCGAGCGGCGCCAGGGCGGCATCATAGGTGCCGCCGGCTTCCTTCAGGATCTTCACGAAGGACGCCTGCACCGAATGGCCGTAGGCGTAGTCCGGCGTGAGGAAGAACCACTTCTTGCCGAGCTTCTCGATCACCGTCTGCGCGATCGCGTTGGCGCCCATGGTGGTCGTGTTGCAGACGCGGAACACGTTCCACTTGCAGTCTTTTCCGGTGATCGGGTCGGTGTGGCCGCCGGAGACGATGTGGAGCTTCTTCAGCTCCGAGGTGACGCCGGCGATGGCGTAGGCGATGCCGGAATTGACGTCGCCGATGATGAGGTCGACCTGGTCGCGCTCGATCAGCTTGCGGGCCTTCTGGACGCCGGTGCCGACGTCGTTGGCGGAATCCTCCACCAGCAATTCGGCCTGCCGGCCGAGGATGCCGCCCTTCTTGTTGACATGCTCGATGGCCAGCTTCGCGCCGTCCAATTCGCCTTGCGCGACGGCGGCGTAGACGCCGGTAAAGGGATCGATCAGGCCCAGCTTTACGGGCGTCTCGCCGCGGGCGCTCAGGATGAAGGGCGATGCCACCTGCAGGGCGCCAGCGGCCACACCCGCCCGTAGAATCGTGCGACGGCCAATGGTCCTCGACAATGTCGACTTGCGCATAAGCTTGCCTCCCCAGACATTTAATGTTTTCCGGAGGACTGGCGGTTCTGTGCCAGCGTTGACATCCGGGCCCCACCCGATCCGGCGGAGGGCGGCTATTCTATGCCCTGCGCGCGGTCTCCCGTCGAGAGTTTTTGGAACCCTGCCTCAAGTCCCGATCCGGAGCGGATCGACCAGACCCCTCAGGCAGGCGATCACGCTGAGCGGCGTCAGGCGGCCGGTGCGCGGGTTCTCCGCCGAGGGGACGCCCTCGATGGTCATCGAGAAGCGGGCGGCTTCGGCCTCGATCTCGATCCGATGCGTGTTGCGTGTGACGGTCGGATCGGCCCAGATCTCGAGCTCGGTGGCATCGGGACCGATGCCGGCGAGCGCCAGGGCGGCGGCTACATTGACGTTGGCAGGGAAGCCGCGGGCGCCTTCGCGGGCGCTGCCGGCGAAGACGCGGAGCGGCGCGCTCAGGCCCTCGACAGAGATGCGGTGCTGTTCGAGATAAGGCGCGCCGGCGAGGCCGCCGGGCGGCTTCCGCGTGATGAGCCGCGCGGAGCGGATGCCGCCTTGCGCCGCGGCGCGCACCGCGTCGAGACCGAGCAGCGCGCCGCTCGGCACGATGATGCGGGCACCGGTGCGCCGCGCCTCCTCGGCGAGGCCCGGGCGCTCGAGGAGGGCGCCGGCGCTCAGCACCAGGAGCGTGCGGCCGGCGGCGATCGCCGGTCGGGTGACTTCGTCGAAGGCGGCAGCCGGCACGCATTCGATGACGATATCCGCTCGCGCCGCGAGCTCGCCGAGCGACATCACCGGCGCGGTGATTTTCTCCGCGGCGAGGCGGCCGACGGCGCGCTCGCGGTCGCGCGCCGAGACCGCGGCCAGGCGCAGGCCGGCCGGGCCGCCTGCCAGCCATCGCGCCACCGGCAGGCCGATGGCGCCGAGCCCGCCGATGCCGACGCCGAGCGTGCCGCCCTCATCTCGTGCCATGCCGATGCCTCCGCGATTGCCTGGACCTCAGCATCGCAGCAGGAATTCACATTTGCCAAGCCCGATCCATCCGATATTTATGATCGCGAACAGCAAGCGTGGCGGGATGAGCGATTTCCAGGACTTCCTCGGCACCATGCCGGTCGTCGAGCGGCTGCGGTTCGATCCCGGCCCGCTCGAGGCCTGGATGGCGGAGCATGTTCCGGGCTTCCGCGGCCCCCTCGAGGTGGAGCAGTTCCGCGGCGGCCAGTCGAATCCGACCTATCGCCTGAAGGCGGGGAGCCAGCGCTACGTGCTGCGCCGCAAGCCGCCCGGCAAGCTGCTGCCCTCGGCGCATGCGATCGATCGCGAGTACCGGGTGATCTCCGCGCTCGGCAAGGTCGGCTTTCCGGTGCCACGAGCCTATGCGCTCTGCCTCGATGATGCGGTGATCGGCACCGCTTTCTACGTGATGGAATATGTCGAGGGCCGCGTGTTCTGGGCACCCACCCTCGACGATCTCGCGCGCGGCGAGCGCACGGCGATCTACGACGCGATGAACGAGACCATCGCGCGTCTGCACGGCTTCGATCCCGCCGTGCTCGGCCTCTCCGATTACGGCAAGCCCGGGAACTACGTTGCCCGCCAGATCGACCGCTGGACGCGGCAGTACCGCGCGTCGGAGACCGAGACCATCGAGGCGATGGATCGGCTGATCGAGTGGCTGCCGCACAACGTGCCACTGGACGATCGGGTGGCGATCGTTCACGGCGACTATCGGCTCGACAACATGATCTTTCATCCAAGCGAGCCAAGGGTCCTGGCGGTGCTCGATTGGGAGCTCTCGACCCTCGGAAATCCGCTCGGCGACTTCGCCTATCACGCGATGGTTTGGCGTCTGCCGCCCGATTCATTCCGCGGCTTGGCGGGTGCCGACCTCGCCGCACTCGGCATTCCCGATGAAGCCTCATATCGCGCCGCCTACTGTCGCCGTACCGGTCGCGAGGACATTGCCAATTGGGACTTCTACATCGCCTACAACATGTTCCGCCTGGCAGCGATCCTGCAGGGCATCATGGGCCGGGTGCGCGAGGGGACGGCCGCCAGCCTCAAGGCGTCGGACGCCGGCGCTCGCGCCAAGGTGCTGGCGCGGCTCGGCTGGGAGCAGGTGGAACGCCTGCGTGGGCAGGGATAGCGCCACCGCGTTCCGGGCGAGCGCCGGATGCGCGGGATCAGTGCCGCCGGTCATCCCGATCCGCTGCAGACCGCAATCGAGAGACCGTCGCATCGCCCGAGCGAGCGGTATCGTTGCGGCAGGTTGAGGCGATGATTTTCGCCGTGCGGTTTCAGCCGCATCAGGACTTACGCGGGCTTCCAGCGCGTCATGGCGTAAGCCGCGTCCGATCTGGCCGGCGCATGACGCTCGGCGTCATCTTCCACGATGCCGCCTGGGCGATAGCTCCCCTTCCGCTCTAACTACGATGTCACTTGAAGGCGCATCTCCGATGCCTTGCACTACGCAATACGCGCATCAGATGGCAGAGGCATGAGGCGGCCCGCCGCGGCGGTCGTACCTGTTCGGCGGAGACCCTTCGGGAGCACCGTCATGATCACTGGAAAACTCGCGGCGGCGATCGTCGGAATGCTGGCGTTGACGGGATGCGCCGTCGCGCCGCCGACCGGCCCCAGCGTCATGGCGCTGCCGGCGAAGGACAAGACCTTCGCTGAGTTCCAGCAGGACGACGGCAGCTGCCGGCAATATGCGTCGGCCGAGATCGGCGACGTCTCGCCGGCAGCGGCAGCGCAGCAGAGCGCCGTCAACAGCACGGCTCTCGGCACCGTCGCCGGCGCTGCGGCAGGCGCCGCCATCGGCGCAGCGGCCGGCAATCCCGCGCTTGGGGCGGCCATCGGCGCGGGCAGCGGCCTGGTTCTCGGCGGTGCCGCCGGCGCCAACGCCGCCGACCTCTCCGGCGCCGAGCTGCAGCGGCGGTACGATATGAGCTACCTGCAGTGCATGTCGGCGAAAGGCGAGAGCGTGCCGACGACGCTGCCGCCGGCGGCTTACGCCTATGGCTATCCCTATTACCCCTATCCCTACGCTTATCCGTATTACGGCCCCTATTGGGCGCCTTACGGGATCGGAGGGTCGTTCGTCTTCTTCGGTGGTCACCACCACTTCTTTCATCACCACGGCTAGGTCTGCACCACCGGTGCCGCCTCAGGCGGCGCGCACCCGCGACAGGAACCGCCCCACCTCGCCGCTCAGCTTTTCCGACTGCGCGGCGAGATCCGATGCGGCCTGATGCACCATGGTGGCGGCCTGGCCGGTCTCGCTGGCGGAGCGGGTGACGCCGGTGATGTTCTCCGAAACTTCGTGTGTCCCGGTGGCGGCCTGCTGCACGTTTCGCGCGATGTCGCGGGTGGTGGCGCTCTGCTCCTCGACGGCGGTCGCGACCGAGGTGGCGATCTCGCTGATGCGGCCGATCGTGCTGTTGATGCTGAGGATGGCGTCCACCGCGCTCTGGGTCGCGTCCTGGATCGAGCGGATCTGTCCGCCGATGTCCTCGGTCGCCTTTGCCGTCTGCGTCGCCAACGTCTTCACCTCGCTCGCCACGATGGCAAAGCCCTTGCCGGCCGTGCCGGCGCGCGCCGCCTCGATGGTGGCATTTAGCGCGAGCAGATTGGTCTGCGTCGCGATCGCGCTGATGAGCGCCGCCACCTCGCCGATGCGCTGCGCGGCTTCCGCGAGGCTGCGCACGGTGGCGCTCGTACGCTCGGCCTCGGCCACCGCTTGACCCGCGACGCGGCTCGATTCCGCGACCTGCCGGCCGATCTCCGTCGTGGATCCGGCCAGCTCTTCCGCCGCCGAGGCGACCGTCTGCACGTTCGCCGAGGCCTGCGAGGAGGCGGTGGCGACCGTCTGCGATTGCTGCGTGGTCTCGTCGGCGGTGGACACCATCAGGGTTGCCGTCGCGCGCATCTCCTCGGCGGCGGAGGAAACGCCCTGGACCACCTCCTGGACGCTCGCTTCGAATGTCTCCGCCAACGCCAGCAGCTCCCGTCGACGCTCGCCCGCGAGCCGCTCGCGCTCGGCTTCCGCGCGGGTCTCGGTCTCGCGCGCGGCGAGGCCGTGATCGCGGAAGATCCTCAGCGCGCCCGCCATGTCGGCGATCTCATCGCTGCCCCCGGCTGGAATGACCGCGGCGAGATTGCCGTCGGCGATTTCCATCATGCTCTGAGAGAGCGCGACCAGGCGGCGCGCGACGTTGCGTCCGGCATAGAACCAGGCAAGGCCCAGCGCAGCGAGGAGGCTCGCCGCCGCAATGGCGATCAGCCACAGCCGGCCCTCGGCGATTGCCGCCGCGCTGTCGATCGCGGCGTTACCGGCTGCGCTCTCCGCGCCGTCGACGAGCTGGCCGACTTCCTGCTCCAGGGCTTTGGCGAGGGTGATGTTCTGCTCCAGCTGCTTGGCGGCCGCTGCCGCCTCGTCGAGCTCGGTGCGATGAATCAGGAACAGGCTTTGGTCTCCCTTGCCGTATTTCATCAGGGCGCTCACCAGCCATTGCAGCGTCTGGCCGCTGTCGCTGCCCTTGAGCCGGCCCAGCGCTTGATCGATCTGTGCCGCGCTGGCATCGAAGCGGTTCTGGATCGGCTGCAGGTACTCGCGATCGGGCGCGGCGGCCGCTTGGCCGAGAAGGCCGAGCGAAAGGTTGACTTCGGCAGCGAGGGTGGTGAGCGCTTGCAGCTCGGCGAGCTCCTGGGTGCCGAGCTTGCCGGCATTGGGCGATTGCAGAGTTCGCGCCAGGGCGGCGTTGGCGCCGTCCACCAGCGGGGTGATGTTCTCGACGAACAGGCGGTGCGCCGAGCGCAGGCCGTTCTCCAGCGTCTCGCGCTGCGTCTTCAGGGCCAGGCGACGCTCCACCGCACCGCCGATAGCGTCGAGATTCCTCTGCAGCTTTCCTGCGGTATCCCGGAGGGCGTTCGCCGCCGCGGCGCTCTGCGGCTGGGCACCTAGCCGATCGATGAGGGCGTTGAGCGTGCGCAGGTGCTCGCCGAGCGCCGCCATCTCCGCATCATGGGATTTCTTGTCGGGTGCCGATGCCAGGGCCGGGGCGGTGGCGGTGATTTCCGCGCTCTCGCGCGCGAGGGTGAGAGCGGTCGCCATCGCGGGCATGTTGTGCTTGCTGATATCCGCGAGCCGCCCGCCGATCCGATCATAGGAGACGAAAGCGACTGTGCTTGCCAGCACCGTGAGTGCGGCCACGAGCCCGAAAGCGAGGAAGAGCCGGCCCTTGATGCCGAGGTTGGCGCGTCGCCGCGCGACCGGCGCGGACGCCTCCTCGAATCCGTCGCTCATCGATACAGTTTCCCCGCCAGCGCCTGCGCGAAGCGGGGTCTCGGAACGGTGCATGCCGTGCACCTCTCCGGGCCCCCGTGCAGGCTGCATGCCCCACTTGGGGTGCAAGATGGAAGGATAAGCCTTAGAATTTCCTTAACGTTGAATTGGATCGCCCGCCATGCGCTCTGCACGTTTGCGCCGAATCGTCCGGGACCTGCACCCGGGCATCCGCCTCGCGCTCTGCGCCGGCTTTGGTGTCGCGATCTTTCTCGAACTGCCCCAGAGCTGGGGCTTGCCGATGCGAAGCGCCCTCGGCTGGGTCGTCGGCGTCGCTCTCTGGCTGGCGTTGATCGTGGTTGCCGTGGGACACGCGGCGCCCGAGCGCCTGCGGACGCGGGCGCGCAAGCAGGACGCAAGCCAATGGGTGATCCCGCCGGTGATCCTGGGCGCCGCGGCGGTGAGCCTCGCGGCGGTGATCGCGCTCCTGCAGAAGGAGGCGGGCGAGAGCGGCGCCCTCCAATCTCTTCGGGTGGCGCTGGCGGGAGGCGTCGTGGTGACCTCCTGGACCCTCATCCATACGGTCTTCGCGGTGCACTACGCCCACGGCTTCTACGGCGACGGGCCAAAGCCGGGCGCCGCCGACGATGCCGGCGGCCTGCAGTTTCCCGGCGAGGAGGAACTGCCGGATTTCTGGGACTTCTTCTATTTCTCCCTGGTGATCGGCATGACCTGCCAGGTTTCCGACGTGCAGATCACCGGAAAGCATATGCGGCGCCTCGCCTCCGTGCACGGGGCGCTGGCGTTCTTCTTCAACACCGTGATCCTGGCGCTCACCATCAATTTCCTGGTGAACGCCCTCTAAGCCCTTTGCGCGACTGTCTTCCGGCTGTTCCGCGCCGCCGGGTGCGCCGGGATGGTGTGGCCATCCGTACGACTCTAAGGACGCCGGAGCATTCCCGTAATCGCGCAAAATACGCGGGACTTTCAGAGGGATAGGGAGATGGTCTTCACGATTTGGTAAGCCCGGCCGCCGAGACTGCACGCAGGAGATTAACCGTGCCCCGCACCGTTTCCGCCCGCTCTTGTCGAACGGCGAGGCGCGGGTTCGAGACGCGAGGAGGAGATAATCCTATGCCCCTGACCCATTTTGCCGGCGCGCGCCGCCGCCTTCTGATAGTGCGCCCGCTGACGCTGACGGTGATGCTGGCGCTGGCGGGGTGCACGAGCTCGCAGTGGGCGGGGAGCCAGGCGTCGGGGGCGGATCCGGCGAAGCTGTCGCCGGAGCAGACCGAGGCGACGCTGCTG
>DATJOK010000114.1:0-53947 GCA_035507155.1 Allostellaceae bacterium | reverse complement strand
CCCGCCTGCAGCGCCACCAGCGTCGCCTGGTTGGAGGCGAGCGGCACCGCCTCGATGCGCACGCCCGCGCTCTTCTCGAGATCGTGCCGGCGGATCACGTCGAGCTGCCAGGCGACGCTGCCGAATTGCAGGATGCCGATGCGGACCGCGGCAGCGCCGTCGACCGGCGCGGCGAAGGCAGACCGCGAATGGCGGAGGGCCGCACCGGCGCTGAGCAGTATCGCCAGGGCGGCGCGGCGACCAATCTCCATGGCGTCTCCCAGAGTCCGCGATCGCGGGGGCCGCGTTACACGCTTTATTGTCGGCTCATTTTCACATTGGTAGCGCGAGTTGCTCAAGCAATTATAATGATCGCAGAAAGCCGGAGACACGAGGGCGAAAAGGGCCTGAGGCTCATGAGCTCGGTGGTTGAGCGCGAGGACAAGATCCGCGGCTCGGCGGCGATGGGAGGAAACGCAGGCGGCGCCGAAGTTCCGGTGGCGGCGAGCGCTCTTCATATTGCCGATCTCAGCCATTCCTACGGGCCGCGTCCCGCCCTAAAGGATGTGTCGCTGGCGCTCCGGCCAGGCGAGTTCACGGTGCTGCTCGGCCTCAACGGCGCCGGCAAGAGCACCCTCTTCTCCCTGGTGACCCGGCTCTACGCCCATCGCGCGGGCTCGATCCGCATCTTCGGGGCCGCGATCGACCGCGATCCCGCCACCGCGCTCTCGCTCATGGGCGTGGTGTTCCAGCAGCCGACCCTCGACCTCGACCTCTCGATCGAGCAGAACCTGCGCTATCACGGCGCGCTGCACGGCATGCCGCGGCGGCGCCTGGAGGAGCGCATCGCCGCCGAGCTGGAGCGGGTCGATCTCGCCGGCCGGCGGCGCGACAAGGCGCGCCGGCTCAGCGGCGGCCAGCGGCGCCGGGTCGAGATCGCCCGCGCGCTCCTGCACGAGCCGCGTCTCCTGCTGCTCGACGAACCTACCGTCGGCCTCGATATCGAGAGCCGGCAGTTCCTGCTCGACCACGTGCGCTCCCTCTGCCGCGAGCAGGGGCTGGCGGTGCTGTGGGCGACGCACCTCATCGACGAGGTGGGCAAGGATGCCCACGTGATCGTGCTGCATCTGGGCCGCGTCCTCGCCCATGGCACCGCGGCCGAGGTGCTGGCCGCCGCCGGCGCCGGCAGCATCCGCGAGGCCTTCGACAAGCTGATCCGGCGCGGGGAGCCTGGCCGATGACGGACTTGACGCTCTCGCCCACGCTCGCCCCCGCCGCCCGCTGGCGGCCCGGGCCGCGGCACTATTTCCGCTGCCTGCAGGGCATCGTCTGGCGCGAGTGGCTGCGCTTCCTCGGCCAGCGCGGACGGTTCCTCTCCGCGCTTGTGCGGCCGCTGGTCTGGCTTGGCATCTTCGCCGCCGGCTTCCGCTTCACCCTCGGCATCTCCATCGTGCCGCCCTACCAGACCTATATTCCCTATGAGGTCTATGTGGTGCCGGGGCTCGCCGTCATGGTGCAGCTCTTCAACGGCATGCAGAGCTCGCTCTCGATGGTCTACGACCGCGAGATGGGCAGCATGCGCGTGCTGCTGACGAGCCCGCTGCCGCGCTGGTACCTGCTCGCCTCCAAGCTCCTGGCCTCGGTCGCGGTCTCGATCCTGCAGGTCTACGCGTTCCTCGCCATCGCGCTGCTTTGGGAGGTGCAGGCGCCCTGGTACGGCTATATCGCCGTTCTGCCGGCGCTCTTCCTCTCCGGCCTGATGCTGGGCGCCTTCGGCCTGCTGCTCTCCTCCACCATCCGGCAGCTCGAGAACTTCGCCGGCGTGATGAATTTCGTGATCTTCCCGATGTTCTTTGCCTCCTCGGCGCTCTACCCGCTCTGGCGCGTCAAGGAGGCCAATCTCTGGCTCTGGTACATCTGCGAGGCCAACCCGTTCACCCACGCGGTGGAGCTCGTCCGTTTCGCGCTCTACGGCAGCATCTCCTGGATCGCGACCGCGGTGGTGCTGGGCTGCCTTGCGGTTTTCATGGGCCTCGCGGTCTGGGGCTACGACCCGGCGCGCGGGCTGGTCGGAAGACGGGGTGGTGCGGAATGAAAGACCTGATCCAGCTCCTAGCGCGCGGCGCCCTGGCATGGCTTGCGAGTGCAGCGCTCCTCGGCACCGCCGCCGCGGACGAGACGCCTGCGACGCCACCGGCCGCCACCGCGCCCGCCCCGGCCGCGGCGCCACCTGCCGGCGGCAAGCCGCCGGTCACCATCCGCATCGGCTATCTCGGCCAGCATGTGACCGTGCATCTGCCGCACTCCTATCTCGAGCTGCCGCCCGCCGACGAGGGCGTCGCGGGCGCCCGGGTCGGCATCGACGACAACAACACCACCGGCCGCTTCACGGGGCAGAACTTCGTCCTCGACGAGGCGCTGGTGCCGGAGGACGGCGACATCGCCGGCGCTTTCCGGAAGCTCGTGCAGGCCGGCCACCACTCCATCATCGTCGATCTGCCGGCGGCGGCGCTGCTCTCGATCGCCGACCTGCCGGAGGCGAAGAACACGCTGCTGCTCAACGTCTCCGCCAAGGACGACGAGCTCCGCGGCACGCAATGCCGCGCCAACGTGCTGCACCTGATCCCGAGCCGCGCCATGCTCGCCGACGCCCTCGTGCAGTATCTGGTGCTGAAGCGCTGGCGTGACGTGCTGCTGGTGCCGGGGCCGACCGACGCCGACAAGGCCTATGCCGCCGCCATCGAGCGCTCGATCAAGAAGTTCGGCGCGCATCTGGTGGAGAGCAAGCCATGGACCTACGATCCCGGCGCGCGGCGCACCGACACCGGCCATTTCCAGATTGCCGCCGAGGTCGCGCGCTTCACCCAGGGCATCTCCTACGACGTGATGGTGGTGGCGGACGAGGAGCAGCAGTTCGGCATGGACCTGCCCTTCCGCGGCACTGATCCGCGGCCGGTCGCCGGCACCGAGGGCCTGGTGCCCACCGCCTGGGCGCGGCCTTTCGAGCAGTGGGGCGCGACGCAGCTGCAGAACCGCTTCAAGCGCAAGATCGGCCGCTGGATGACCGAGCGCGACTACGCCGCCTGGATGGCGGTGCGCGCCATCGGCGAGGCGGCGACCCGGGCGCAGACCGCCGACGAAACGACGATCATGCAGTATCTCCACAGCAGCAAGTTCGACCTCGCCGCCTTCAAGGGGGTGAAGCTCACCTTCCGGCCCTGGGACGGCCAGCTCCGCCAGCCGGTGCTGCTGGCGGATGCCGATTCACTGGTCTCGGTCTCGCCGCAGCCAGGCTTCCTGCATCAATATTCCGAGCTCGATACGCTGGGCATCGATCAGCCGGAGACGCAATGCAAGATGGCAAAATGATCCCACGCGGAGCCGCCGCGGCGGTGCTGGCGCTGATCGGCATCCTGGCCGTCCCCGCCCTTGCCGCGCCGCCGCCCACCGATCCCGACTGGCCCTGCCAGCAGCGCCTGGTGCCGGAGCTGGGCGCCGGCGCGTTCTGGACCGGCCCGCCCCTCGACGGCGCCGGCGACTGGAAGGCGGAGCCGCGGGTCAGCGAGCTCGTCGACCGCCTGTCGCCGCGCACCGTCGCCGCCGAGGACGGCGTCGTCGCGATCGGCGCCTTCGCGGATGCGATCGCCGCCGATCCCGACAGGAAGCGGCTTCTGACCCTGCTCTTCGCCGGCCTCCTCGCCGAGACCAACCAGGAGCGCAGCGACGTCATCACGCGCCTCAAGGAGCTCGGCAAGCGCCAGCACGATCTCGCCGACATCGCCTCGCACGCATCCGAGGAGCTGCAGCACATCCCCGCCGATGCCACCGGCGACGCGGCGGCGAAGCGCACCGACCTCGAGCAGCGCTTCCAGTTCGTGACCCAGGCCTTCCAGAACACCCAGCGCACCATGCGCTACGCCTGCGAGGCGCCGACGCGGCTCGAGGCGCGCCTCGGCCGCTACGCGCAGGCAATCCAGAGCCGACTCTGAGCCGACCTCTCAGTCGGGCTCATTCGCCGGCGGATCCGCCCGGGCGAGCGGGAAGCCCGCCTGCTCCCAGCCCTCGGTGCCGTCGCGAAACCATTGCGCGTTGACGTAGCCCCATTGGAGCGCGCGCTTGGTGGCGTTCCAGCTCATCCAGCAATTGGCGCGGCAGTAGAAGACCAGCGAGACCTCCTGATTGCCGCCGGTGAGGCGTTTCAGCTCGGCGCGGAACCAGGCCTCGCGGGCGCTGCTGAGCGCGCCCCGCCCGACCTCCGGCAGCCAGATGCTGCCGGGAATGTCGAGCCGCGGCTTCGGCGCCCAGACGGCACCCGCCGGCAGCCCCGGCGGCCGACGCGGCGCCGCCAGCACGTCGATGAAGATGGCGCCGCGGCTCTCCCAGACCCGCTGCGCTTCCCGGGCGGTGAGCGCGAGCCGGCCCTCGACGGTGAGCGGCGGCGTCGCGAGATAATTGTCGAGGCGGTAGCCCAGGGGCTCCGGCGGCGGCGCCTCGGCGGCAGCCGCCGGCCCGGCGAGCAGCAGGAGCAGCAGCGCGAGACGGACGCGCATCCGCGGCGGCTCAGGGCTGCTGGGTCAGGTGCCCCTGCTCGTCGAGCAGCGGCACGCCGTAATCCCTGAGGATCTTGGTGATGTCGGCCTGGCGCTTCCCGATCGCGGCGTTGATGCGGCGGCGCCATTCCGGCTCGTTGTTCCGGACGCCCATGGCGATGTGATAGTCCATCCGCGGCTCGCCGGGCTCGTTGGGGATCACCGCGAACTGCAGCGGCTTCGGCTGCCGCTTGGCGTAGTAGCCGGCGATCGGCCCCCAGAGCAGGCCGAGATCGATCTCTCCCTTCTCGATGTCCTCGATCATCTGGTGAGTCGCCGACTCATAGCGGGTGTCGACGGTAAGCGCGTAGGGTCGCGCCATCGCCATCAGCCCGTGCTTCACCAGCAGGTCCGACGGCGGCGTCGCGCTGATGATGCCGATATGCATGGACTTGAGCTTGGGATCGTCGAAACCGGTGAAGGTGAAGCCCTTGTCGGCGAGATAGACCGCGACGTAGGAGGAGTAATAGTAAGGCGTCGTCGTCTGCACGATGTCGTCGCCTGCCGCCGTCCCCATCACCAAGTCGCAGGTGTGCGCGCGAAGCGTGTTGCGCACGAAGCCGATCACCTGCGGGAAATAGACGTAGCTCACCGGCAGCTTGAGCTCGTCGCCGATCACCTGGGCGATCTTGTTCTCGAAGCCCTGGCCCGCCTCGTTGGAGAAGGGCAGGTTGTTGGGGTCGGCGCAGATGCGGAGCTCGGTCCGGTTCAAGATCTCGCCCGGCGTCTGCGCCCACGCCGGCGATGCCAGCGCGGCGAGACCGGCCGCTGCCAGGAAGAGCCCTCGAGCGAGCCCGCGCGGCATCATCGGCATCCCCCTCAGTCCTCGCCTATCTTTTCCGGCCGGCCGCGGCCGACCACGCCGTCGGAGCGCGCCTTCAGATAGGCGTAGATGTCATCGAGATAGAGCATGACGTCCTCGACCTCGCCGAAGGCCGGCATCACGTTCTCCGCGGCGGTGTTCACGTTCTTGCGGCCGTTCACCACCACCTCTTTGAACTGGTCCTCGGACATCTGCTTCAGGGAATCGACGAGGCTCGGCGCGTAGGAGCTGCCGGCGCCGTCGGGCCCGTGGCAGCGCAGGCAGGATTCCGTGTAGCGCCGCCAGCCGTTGTAGGTCGCCTTGTCAACCTTGCCGTCCTTCACCGTGTAAGGTTTCTGCTCGCTCTGCGCCGGCTGTGCATTCTGCGCCGCGCTGACGCCGGCAAGCGACAGTCCGAGCGCGAGGGTGAGGGCGGTGACGGCGGCGAGCGAGGCGATGCCGCGGACGATGCGGCGCTCCTGCAGTTCCATGTACTTCTCCTGGTGCGGCATGGCGGCGGCACCCCCTCCGCGCCTGCCTCGATCGTAGGGATTCAAAGCGAAAGAAACCGGCACCCTGGTTCACACCAGGATGCCGGTCAGTCCTTCAGGGAGTCCTCACTATGGCAGTGCGAACACCGTCAACACGCCGCCGAGCTGGGTGTAATTGGCGAGCGCCTTGTAGGCACCCACCGCACCAAGCCCGTCGGTGTCCTTGCTGAGGCCTGCCGCCATGCCGATGCCGGCCCAGCCGCCGACGCCGGAGAGCACGGCCACGTACTGCTTGCCGCCATGCATGTAGGTCATCACGTTGCCGATGATCCCCGACGGCGTCTTGAAGCGATAGAGCTCCTTGCCGTTGGCGGGATCGACCGCCTTCAGATAACCCTCCAGCGTGCCGTAGAAGACGACGTCGCCGGCGGTCGCGAGCGCGCCCGACCACACCGAGAAGGGCTCCGGATCCGACCACAGGATCTTGCCCTGCCCGGCGTCCCACGCGATGAAGTTGCCGAGGTTGTTGTCGCCTGACGGCGGGAACATCGACAGCGTCGCACCGACATAGGGCTGTCCGGCGGTGTAGGACACCTTGAACGGCTCGTAGTCCATGCAGACGTGGTTGGTGGGGACGTAGAACACGTGATGGATGGGCGAATAGGCCGCCGGCTGCTGGTCCTTGGAGCCCAGAGCCGCCGGGCAGATACCCTTGCTGTTGTGATCTTCGCCACCTGCCTGGGTGCTGTACTGCTTCACCACTTCCGGACGGCCGGTCGTCATGTCGACGTGGGTCGCCCAGTTCACCTTGGGATCGTACTTCTGCGCCACCAGCAGCTTGCCGTCCGTGCGGTCGAGCGTGTAGGCGAAGCCGTTGCGGTCGAAGTGCACGAGCGCCTTCACCGGCTTCCCGTTCACCGGGATGTCGGCGAGAATCATCTCGTTGATGCCGTCATAGTCCCACTCGTCGTGGGGCGTCATCTGATAGACCCACTTCGCGACGCCGGTGTCGGGATTGCGCGCGAAGATCGTCATCGACCACTTGTTGTCGCCGGGCCGCTGCACCGGGTTCCAGGTGCTGGGGTTGCCGGAGCCGTAGTAGATCAAGTTCAGCTGCGGATCGTAGGAGTACCAGCCCCAGGTCGCACCGCCGCCGATCTTCCACTGATCGCCCTGCCAGGTGGCGAGCGAGCTGTCCTTGCCGACCGGCTTGCCCATCGAGGTGGTCTTGGAGTCGAACAGGATCTCGTTGTCCGGCCCGACCGAATAAGCCGTCCACTCGAGCTTGCCGTCCTTCAGATTGTACGCGGTGATGCGGCCCTGCACGCCGAACTCGCCGCCGCTGATGCCGACGATGACCTTGTCTTTGACGATCATCGGCGCCGACGTCATCGTCTCGCCCTTCTTGGGATCGCCGTTCTGCACCCGCCAGACCTCCTTGCCGGTCTTGGCGTCGAGGGCGACCACATGGGCGTCAGCCTGATCGAGGATGATCTTGCCGTCCGCGTAGGCGACGCCGCGATTGACGGTGTCGCAGCACATGACGGGGATCACCGAGGGATCCTGCTTCGGCTCGTACTTCCAGAGGATGCGGCCGTTGTTGTTGAGGTCGAGCGCATAGACATAGTTCGGGAACGGCGTGCTCAGATACATGACGTTGCCGATCACCAGCGGCGCGCCCTCGTGGCCGCGCAGCACGCCGGTCGAGAAGGTCCAGACCGGCCGCAGGTTCTTCACGTTCTCCTTGGTGATCTGCTTGAGCTCGCTGAACCGGTGATTGGCGTAATCGCCGGTCGGCATGACCCATTCGTTGGCGTTCTTCTCCATTTTCAGGAGTTCGTCATTCGCGGCCGCGGTGCCGGCCGTCAAGGCGAGCACCGAGGACAACGCGAGAGCAAAGGCCGTGCGCTTCATGGCTTGCTGTCCCTCCCTCTGTGTCGGAGCCCCGCCGACATTGGCCGGTGGTGTCCGAGCTCTGTGTGTTGGCGGCCGCGTCGCTGGCGCGAGGCGGTACGCTGCTCATCGTGAGGGACTGCCTGTCGGATTAGAGAGGCATTCCCTCTACCGATCAGTGCAATGTTAAACCCGTTTCAGAATGCACGACAAGCTTTGTCCAAAATTTGCCCGATCAAATTCATGAAATTTCCTGGGCGGCGCACCCATTTTTCCCGGCTCATTGATTGCCCAACTTTCTGCGGGCGCGTTTGCCGCAGCGCATCATGGTGGGCAGCGAGTTCCTAAGGAGCGGTGAGGATCTCGCCCTTGCCGTCGATCGCGAGATCGCCCTGCCAGCGCCGCAGCGGGCGCAGTCGCTGCGCGAGCTCGGCGAGCCCACTCCGCTCGAGAAGCCGCGCCAGCAGGCGCTGAAATACCAGATCATGGATTCCAGATTCCGCGAAGCCTGGCAGCAGCTCGGCGCAGCCGCCGAGGCCGAGGATGCTGCCGCGCCGCATCGCAGCGCCGGCGAAAGCGTCGAGCCGGCCGCCGACGACGATGGTGCCGGCATGCATGCGCGTGCCGCAGCCGGGGCCGACGGCGCCGGCGATAGCGATGAGGCCGCGCCGCAGCCGGTCGCCGGCACCGCTCGCTGCCGAGCCCGCCACCGCCACCAGCCCGCCGCTCATGCCGCTGCGCTCGCCCGGCAGCGCGCCGCCGAGCCCTTCGCCGGCATCGCCGCCGATACGCAGCTCGCCGCCGCTCATCGCCGTGGCCGCGCCCGCCCCGGCAGCGCCCTGGACGATAAGCCGGCCGCCGCTCATGGCCAGACCGGCGCGCGCGCCCACATCGCCTTCGACGAGGATCTCGCCACGACTCATGAAGGCGCCGACGTCGTCGAGGCGCTCGCCGCCCCCGGCGATGACGAGCCGCTCGCCCGCGCCATCCCCGCTCACAGTGAAGCAATCCCCGACGACGCCGCGCCGGTTGCCCTGCTGCAGCGGCAACCGCGCGATCTCGGCATCGCTGAGGCCGGCGAGCCGCTCGGGGATCAGCCCCAGCAGCGAGAGCCGGAACGGCGGCGGCTGGCGGAGCGCGAGGCGGGTCATGCCAGCAGCTTCCGCAGGTGATAGTGGAAGGCACCGAGCTTGCCGCCGTAATTGCCGGCGGAGATGCGGAGGATCTCCCCCGCGCCGCCGCCGCAGGCGGCGCGGATGCCGCATGCCATCGCATGCGCCACCGCCGCGTCGGTGAGCCCGTCGATGACGATCTCCAGCACCGCATCCACCTCGGCCGGCAGCGCGGTCTTCACCGTGCCCTTCAGGGTCGGGCAATAGGCATCGTTGGTGGAGGCGATCAGCCCCTTGTAGCGCGAGCCCACTTTCGAGCCGGAGCGGACGACACCGCCCGGGAACGGCATGATGACGCCTTCCACCTTGCGCATCTCCGCGATCGCCCGCTCGGCGGCGGCGAGGACGGCAGGCCGCGTGCGGCCGAGGATGAGGAAATTCCCGCCGCCCACCGCCTTGGTCTGGCCGACCGTGTCCTCGCAGAGGAACTCGCCGTCCATCACCGGAATGCGCCAGTAGCGACGCTCGCCGACACGCTTCGCCGCCTGGAAGCCGTCGCCGAAATAGGCGAGCACGCGGCCCATCGGCACGGGATCGCCTTCGTCGAAACCGGAATAGCAGGCGGTGCTCGGACAGGTGAGCACGCATTGCCCGACGCGGTCGCGCACCGCCTTGGCGAGCGCCTCGCGGTTCATCGCGAAGATCAGGATGCTGACGCCGGGCCGGCCGTCCGGCGTCGTCTCGGCCGCGAGATCGCGCTCCACCGCCGCCTCGGCGCCGCAGGCGATGACAGAGGTGGCGAAACCCGTCGCGGTCTCGCCGGCGATTCGCGCCCAGCGGGCACTGTCGGCGGTGATGAGGAGCCGTGTGCCCCGCATGCCGAAAGCCTCGGCGAAAGTATCCTCGATCTCGACGCCGTCGAGGATCACGGCCGGCCTCCGCTGGCGACGCAGGCATGCTCCTCGACGCGGCCGCCCGCCTCGGCGATCTCGCCGTCGGAGAGCGGGAAGTTGCCGAAGCGCACCGTCATGTGGTCGTCGAAGAAGCGCTTGAGCGTGCGCTCGATCTGCTTGTCATAGCCCGGCCGCACCAGCTGGGTGGCGCCCGCGGGCACCGAGCGGATCCTGCCGTCGCGCGCCACCTCGACGCCGCCCTTCAGCACCTGCACCGGCGCACGGAACATCGCCTCGAGATCGCCGCCGGGCTGATAGATGGCCAGATCCGCCCGCGCGCCCGGCGCCAGATGACCGCGATCCCTGAGACCGAGACTCTTCGCCGGCGCCGCCCGCGTCATCGCCGCGATCTCGGCCAGCGTGTACTCGCGCGCGATGCCGCCGAGCACGCTGAGCTTGCGCGCCGACGCGTTGATCTGCGCGAGACACTCCTCGCGGTAGCTCCGCTCCATCAGCAGCCGCACCAGCTGCGGATAGCTGGCGAACGGGCCGCCGTTCGGATGATCTGTCGTCAGGAACACGCGCCAGGGATCGCGGATCAGCAGGAAGAGCTCGAGGCCGATCGCCCATTGGAGCGCGTTGACGAAATTCTTGTCGCGATAGCGGAACGGCACCAGGCCGCAGCCAGCGTCGCACTCGATGTCCATCACCAACCACTTCTTCGGCGCGGCGTGGCTGCGGTTGCGGAACTGCGCCTGGGTGTCGCCGGACTCCGTCATCGTCGACCCGAAGACGATCTGGCCGACATCGACGCTGACATTGGGATTGGCGTTCACCGCCTCGGCGATGCGCGCCGCCGCCGAGGAGAACTTGCGCTTCCCCTCGGTGCCGTAGCTGTGGAACTGCACGTGGGTGAGGTGGATCGGGAAGCCTTCCGCCGCCTCGATGGTGGCGAGCGTGGTCTCCACGTTGCCGGGAATGCCGAGGTTGTTGCAGTGGACGTGGAGCGGATGCGGAACCCCGAGCTCGTTGACGGCGCGCGAGAGCGCTTGGATGATCCGCCGCGGCGTCACGCCATGCTGCGGCACCGGCTCGTCGATGCCGAGGGAGCGCGCGCCGAACTTGAAGGCGCTGATGCCGCCGGCGTTCACCACCTTCACCGCATGGGCGGCGGCGGCCTGGATCGTCCACGCGACGTAGTCGTTGATCTCGCTCTGGGAGGCGCCGGCCGCTAGCCGCCGCAGCAGGAATTCGTCGTTCCCCAGCATCACGTAGGCGCCCTTGTCGAGGATCGGCACGTCCGCCATCTCGATGTGCGTCGCCCGCGCATTCGCCGCCACCATCGCCGGCTCGAAGGCGGCGGTGTAGCCCATGGCGGCGTAGCGATAGCCGGTCGTGAAGGTGGAGGGCGTCGCGAGCCCGCTGCCGCCGCGCAGCCCCGCCTCCGCCGCCTCGACGCTGGCGCGGTGATCGGCCGAGGACAGCAGCCGGCCGAGATTGACCTTGCCGCCAGCGATGTGGCTGTGGATGTCGATGGCACCGGCCATCACCAGCTTGCCGGAGATGTCCTGCACGGTGGCGCCCTTCCCGCCATCGGCGGGCGGCGCCACGATGCGGTCACCGTCGATCCAGAGATCGCCCGTGCGCTCCGCCGGCGATTGGGTGGGATCGACGAGCTTGCCGCCGGCAAGACGCAGCATCAGGACGCCTCCAGCCCGGCGAGGATCGCCTGTGCCGCCGCGGCGACGCTCGCCCGGTCCGACTTCCGCGCCGCATGCAACGGCAGCGCGATCACGGTGTCGGCGCGCAGGATCTCGCCGCCATGGTCGAGGGCTGGAATGCCGACGCGGATCTCCACCGCGGCCGGCTTGGCGAGCGCGACATCGTCGGCGATCAGCGCAATCACCGGCGCGGTCGTTGTCGGCGGCGGCTCCGCCGAGAGCGCCGCGCACCAGACCAGCGCATCCGTCTCCCCCGCCGCCAGCACGCGGCTGCCGTCGTGCTGCCAGGGATCGTGGCGCGGCACGCCGTCGGCGAAGCTGAGGCGCAGCGGCCAGCCCGCCTGCCAGAGCGCCGCCTGGTTGGCGCCGATGGCGTTGCCGCTGCCGCCAAGCGGCAGGCCGACGCAGCGGGTCTTCACATTGAGATGGCGGAGCATGTCCGCGAGATACTCGACCGTCAGCTCGGCGACGCGCGGCGCGAGACGCGCGAGGTCCCAGGCGATGACGCCGTAGCGCGCCGCCTGCAGGCCTCCCGCGATTGCCGCGAGCGCCTCGACCGGCAAGCCGATGTCGCGCGGCTGCCGCCCGCGCAGCAGCCCGCTCAGCGCCGCCATCGTCGGCAGCAGCGCCGTCTCCCCGACGATGCCCTGCAGCGGCGCGATCGCAGCCGCCGGCGCCAGCGCCTCAGGCCCGAGATAGGCGATCTTCGGCGGCGCGCTCCGATAGAGCGGCTTCGCGTTGGCGAGCAGCCGCTCATGGAAGCGGGGGAAATTCCGCGCGGGATCGCTGCCCACCAGCAGCACGAAATCGGCGCGGTTCGCCACCTCGGCGAAAGTCGCAGTGACCCAGCCGGAGGCGCGGGCGACGCCGATGTTGGCGAGGAGCGCCGCCGATCCCTGGTGATCCACGGTGCCGCCGACCTTCTCGGCAAGCGCCAGCAGCGCGCGCACGCCGTTCACCTCCGCAGTGAGGCCGTGAAAGAGCGGCGCCCTCGCCGCGCGCAGGATCTTCGCCGCGGCGGCAGCGGCGGTCGCGAGATCCGCCGGCTTGCCGTCCACCGCATGCTCGCGCCGCGCCGCCTTGCCGCGCGCAAAACCGGCGGCGGCGCGCGCGCAGCCGCGCGTCTCGATCGCATCGCCCGCTGCCGCGAGATCATCGCAGGCGAGGCCGCAGAACGGGCAGGTCAGGCCATCGCCGGTCACCGCCGCACGCGCATCGGCGCGTCCTCCGCTCAACCGCTCTTGTCGTATTTTATATAGGCGAAGCGGGCATCCTCGTTGGGCGTGCCCTCGAGGGCGCTGCCCTCGCCCGGCCGCCAGGTGACGACGTCCTCGATCTTCTTCGCCAGCTCGAAATCCTTGTCGGTGATGCCTTTCGCCGAGTGGTTCATCAGCCGCACCTCGACCCAGGCGTAGGAAGCCGTGAGGTCCGGGTGATGCCAGGCCGCCTCGGCCAGATGCCCGACGGTGTTGATCACCATCAGCGTGCCCTTCCAGCTGTGGGTCTTGTATTTGCGGCGGATCCAGCCGTTCTCGTACCACCAGAGCGGCAGATCACGCTGCAGGCGGTTCTTGATCTCGTCCTCGGCATAGACACGTTCGCGCTGCTTGGTCTCCGTCATCGCTTCCTCCGCGCGTCCGGCGGCGTCTTTGTCTCCGCCGCGCGTTTAGTCTATCGTACCCGCGATGACAACGCCAACGCCGGAGCCGATGCAAGAACCCTGCGACGCGGTCGAGGTCTTCGCGCCGGCGCGGCTCCATCTGGGCTTTCTCGATCTCGATGGCGATCTCGGCCGGCGCTTCGGCAGCCTCGGCCTCACCCTCGACGGGATCGGCACCCGCCTCACGCTCGCGCGAGCGCGCGCGCCACACATCGAGCCGGCGGGCGCGGAGCGCGCCCGGCGGCTGCTGGCGACGCTCGGCGAGCGCTATCGGTCGCTGGGCCCGGTCTCGCTCTCGATCGATGACGCGGTGCCCGAGCATGCAGGCCTCGGCTCCGGCACCCAGCTCGGCCTCGCCGTTGCCGCGGCCTTTGCCGCGCTTGCCGGCGAGGCGATCGTCCCCCGCGCACTGGCGCCGCTGGTGGAGCGCGGCGCGCGCTCCGGCATCGGCGTCGGCGCCTTCGAGAACGGTGGCTTCCTGGTCGATGGCGGCCGCGGCGCCGACGACGCGCCGGCGCCGATCGTCGCGCGCGCGGAATTTCCCGTCGACTGGCGGGTGGTGCTGATCCTCGACGCCGGCCACCGCGGCCTCTCCGGCAGCGCCGAGGCCGCCGCCTTCCGCGATCTCCCGCCCTTTCTCGCCAGCGCCTCGGCGGAGCTCTGCCGCCTCACTCTGCTGCGCTTGCTGCCAGGCCTCGCGGAGGCGGATTTCGCCGCGGTCAGCGACAGCATCGGCGCGATCAACGCCCGCGTCGGCGATCATTTCGCGCCGGCCCAGGGCGGCCGCTATGCGAGCCCGCGGGTCGGGCGGGTCCTGCACTGGCTGGCGGAGAATGGCGTTGCCGGCATCGGCCAGAGCTCCTGGGGTCCGACCGGCTTCGCGCTGACCGCCGGCGCGGAGGCGGCGCAGCGCCTGCGCGCCGACCTGGAACGGCGCTTCGCCGGCGAAACAAAGCTGTCATTCCGCATCTGCGCCGGCCGCAATCGCGGCGCCGACATCATCCGGCGCGCCGCGGACGCCGCGCGGCCGGCACGCCGGAAGATCGGCTGAAACGCGGCGCCGCGACCGACGCCGAAGGGAGGAGAAATGGAGAAGCCGAGGATCCTGCATTTCGTCACGCCGCTGAGGCATCTGAGCCCGTTCGACGTCAACATGGCTGCCGACGCGGGCTTCATGGTGGCGGGCTACACCGGCGTCGAGCCCGGCGAGATGGCGGGCCTGACCCAGGATGCGATGTTCTCGCGCGCGCCGCAGGATGCGGCAAAGACCGTCCTCTTCATCGGCGGGCGCGACGCCATGGTCGCGGTCGACATGGGGAAGGCCGCGCAGAAGGTGATGTTCCCGCCCTTCCAGGTCTCCGTCTTCATCGATCCCTCCGGCGCCTTCACCACCGCCGCCGCGATGGTGGCGGTGGCGGAGAAGCACCTCAAGAAGCAGGGTGGCAAGCTCGACGGCGCCAAAGTCGCGATCTACGGCGCCAAGGGCGTGGTGGCGGGCGTGGTCGGCATCATCGCCGCCGAGGCGGGCGCGGCGGTGACGCTGATTGGCCACGACACCACCGACGTGGTGCCGAAGAAGGCCGCGGATTTCACCAAGCGCTTCGGCAAGCCCTTCGCCACCGCCGACGGCAGCACCGAGGCCGGGCGGCGCGCTGCGCTCGCCGAGGCCGACGTGGCGCTGGTCTCCGCCCGGGCCGGCGTCCAGGTGCTCTCGAAGGAGGACCTTGCCGTCGCCAGGCACCTCAGGGTCGTTGCCGACGTCAACGCGGTGCCGCCCGCCGGCGTCGAAGGGCTGGAGGCGAAGGCGGACGGCGCGCCCATCGGCACGGGCGCGGTGGGCGCCGGCGCGCTCGCGATCGGCAACATCAAGTTCCGCGTGCAGCACGGGCTGCTGAAGCGGCTCTACGGCGCAGAGAAGGCGCTCTTCCTCGACTTCCGCGACGCCTTCACGCTGGCGCGCGAGCTGGTCGGCGGCTGAGGGAAAGCATGCCGATCCTTGTGGTCGCTCTCTCCGGCCGCGCGCTGGCCGCAGCGGCCCGTCGCGCCGGCGCCGAGGTCATCGTCGCCGATCTCTACGGCGACACCGACACGCGGGCGCTCGCGCCCTGGCACCGGCTTCCCGGCAGCCTCGGGCACGGCATCGACAGCAGCGCCGCGGCCGCGCTCGCGCGCGAGCTGCCGCCGATGGACGGCATCGTCTGCGGCGCGGGCTTCGAGGCGGCTCCCAATCTCCTGGCCGACCTCGCGCAAATCGCGCCGCTCATCGGCAACACGCCGGAGACCATCGCCGCGGTCAAGGATCCCTTCGGCTTCGCGGCGACGCTGAGGCGGCTCGGGCTGCCGCATCCGGCGGTGGCCGCGCGCCCCGAAAGCAATGGCGCGTGGCTCAGAAAGCGGGTCGGCGGCGCCGGCGGCACGCATATCCGCCGGGCATCGGACGGCGATGCGGCCGAGCCGGGCAGCTACTACCAAGCGAAAGCGCCCGGCACGCCGTTTGCCGCGCTCTTCGTCGCCGATGGCCATACGGCCCGGGTCATCGGCTGCAGCGTGCAATGGACCGATCCGACACCCGAGCAGCCCTTCCGCTATGGCGGCTGCGTCGGGCCGATCGATCTCGCGCCGCGCCGCGCGCGCTGGATCGATGATGCGTGCGCCGCGATAGCCGCCGCATTCGGTCTCGTCGGACTCAACAGCCTCGATATGCTGATCGAGGGAGACGAGATCGCCATCCTCGAGGTGAACCCGCGCCCGGGCGCCACTCTCGACATCCACGAAGATGGACCGCCCCGGCTCTGGGACCTGCACTGCCGCGGCGTCAGCGGCGACCTGCCGCCGGCACGCGCGATCGGGACGCGGCAGCCGCGGGCGGCGACGATCCTCTACGCCGACCGGCCGCGCGAGATTCCGCCGGGGCTGGAATGGGCGCCCTCGATCGCGGATATTTCCGCGCCAGGCAGCCGCTTCGCCGCGGGCGACCCCATCTGCACGGTGCTCTCCGCGGGACCTGATCTCGCCGGCGCCCGCGCGCAGGGACGGCAGCGCGCGGAAGCGGTGCTGCGCCGTCTGCCCGAGCTGCTTCCGAAGACCGCCTGAGGCCCTGCCATGAGCACCACGCCGGCCATCGATCCCGCCTATGCCCCCAGCGTCAACAGGGGTGCGAAGACGCTCGTCGACGCGCTGGCGGCAAACGCCTCGACCTTCCGCCTCAAGGTGTCGCGCAGCAGCGCCGGCGCGCTGGTCATCGATGCCGGCATCGCGTCGCCGGGCGGGCTCGAGGCCGGCCGCATCATCGGCGAGATCTGCCTCGGCGGACTCGGCCGCGTGATGCTCTCGGCGGCCGCGGCGGATGCGCCGACCGCGACCATGGTGGGCGTCCATGCGGTGAACCCGGTGCTCGCCTGCCTCGGAAGCCAGTATGCCGGCTGGCAACTCAAGGAGGGCAAGTTCTTCGCCATGGCCTCTGGCCCCGGTCGCGCGCGGGCTCTCAGAGAGGATCTCTACCGGGAACTGGGATACCGCGACGAGGCGGAGCACGCCGCTTTCGTGCTGGAGGTGGACCAGCCGCCGCCCGACGCGCTCATCGCCCGCGTCGCCGAGACCTGCAAGCTCGCGCCCGACCGCCTCGCCTTCATCCTGACGCCCACCACCAGCCTCGCCGGCACCGTGCAGATCGTCGCCCGCTCGCTGGAGGTGGCGCTGCACAAGGCCCATGAGCTCAAGTTTCCGCTGACGCGGATCGTCGACGGCTATGGCGCGGCGCCGCTGCCGCCGCCGGCGGCGAAGTTCGTGGCGGCGATGGGCCGCACCAACGACGCCATCCTCTACGGCGGCCGCGTCTCGCTCTTCGTCACCGGACCGGAGGCAGAGGCCGAGGCGCTCGCCGAGAAGCTGCCGTCGAGCGCGAGCCGCGATTACGGCCAGCCCTTCGCCGAGGTCTTCAAGGCGGCGGGCGGCGATTTCTACAAGATCGATCCCATGCTGTTCAGCCCCGGCCTCGTCGAGGTGACCGCGCTCGAGACTGGCCGCTGCTTCCGCCGCGGCCGCATCGATCCCGCGATCCTCGCCCGCTCCTTCGGCATCGCCTGACCGATGCGGCTGGCGATCTTCGCCGACGATCCGGATTGGCACTGCCGACGGCTCGTCGCGGCCGCCACGCGGCAGGGCGCCGAGGTCGTCGTCACCTCGCTGCGCCGCTGCCGCTTCCGCCTCGGCGGCGACGGCAGCGGCATCGAGATCCCCGGCTTCGGCGGCGCGCTCCCCGACGTCGCCTTCGTGCGCAACATCCCCAGCGGCAGCTTCGAGCAGGTGACCTTCCGCCTGTCGATCCTGCATGGGCTGCGCGAGCTCGGCATCCGCGTAGTGAACGATGCGCGCGCCATCGAGCGCTGCGTCGACAAGTCGATGACCTCCTTCCTGCTGCACAAGGCGGGTATTCCGACGCCGGAGACGCTGGTGGGCGAGGACGGCGACGCCGCCGCCGCCTGGCGCGCGCTGCAGAAATCGGACGTGATCGCGAAGCCCCTGTTCGGCGCCCAGGGCCGTGGCCTCCGGCGCATCGCGCCCGTCAATCCGCTGCCCGACCCCGCGGATCCCGCGCTGAGCGGCGTGCTCTACCTACAGCGGTATGTCGGCCGCGCCAGCGAGTGGCGCGACTTCCGCGTCTTCGTGATCGGCGATCGTGCCGTCGCCGCGATGATGCGGCGCGGCAAGAGCTGGGTCACCAACGTGGCGCGCGGCGGCACCTGCGAGCGCGCGCCCTCGGACGGGCGGCTCGCCGAGCTCGCGGTCGCCGCGGCGCGCGCGGTGGGCGCCGACTATTGCGGCGTCGATCTCATCGAGGACGCGCGGCGCGGGCTCGCGGTGCTCGAGGTGAACTCGATGCCGGCCTGGCGCGGACTGCAGGGCGTCGCCGAGACCGACATCGCCGACAGCATCGCGCGCCATGTCCTCGCCCGCTGAGGCGCCATCGCCCACCCCCGCGGCGCTGCGGCAGGCCTTCCTCGCCGCCTGTCGCGCCGAGCTCGAGGCGCTGAAGCCCGGCAACGTCCACGTGCATGCCGACGGCCATGGCATGACCGTGCAGGATTTCCTCCTGAGCGCCGAGGCAGCGGCGGCACCGCTCACGGTGAGGGGTAGCGCCGTCGGCGCACGCATCCGCGCCGCCATCGAGGCGAGCTGGGCCGCGGTGCCGCTCAACACCAATCTCGGCATCGTCCTTCTCGCGGCCCCCCTCCTCGCCGCCGCCGAGACCGGAACGGGTGCGCTGCGATCGCGCCTCGCGCGCGGGATGCGGAGCCTCACCGTCGCCGACGCCGTCGACGCCTTCGCCGCCATCCGCCGCGCCAATCCCGGCGGGCTGGGACGGGCCGAGGCGCAGGATGTTGGGACGGACCCCACTGTCACGTTGCTGGAAGCGATGCGGCTTGCCGCCGGCCGCGACCTCATCGCCCGGCAATACGCCACCGACTACGCCGACGTCTTCGACGTCGGCGTAGTGCAGATCGTCGCCGGGCGCCGCGCCGGCATCGCGCCGCGATGGATCACCAGCCTCGTCTTCCTGCACTTTCTTGCGGCATTTCCCGACAGCCACATCGCGCGCAAATTCGGCGCCGCGACCGCGGAGGACGTGCGGGCGCAGGCGGAGCGCCTGCTCGGCGCGCTGCCGGCGGCCGAGCGCGAGCGCACTGCCGTGCTCCTCGCCTTCGACCGTGAGCTCAAGGAACGCGGTCTAAACCCCGGCACTTCCGCCGATCTGACCGTCGCCTCCTTGCTTGCCTCCGGACTCGGCGATATGCTCGCGCACCCGGCCCGCGAAATCCGCTGATGCCGTCGAGGGCCTGCTCTCGCCGCAGCCGGGGAAACGAAGCAGATCAAACAGGAGGAAGGCGATGGCGAAAATCACCAAGGTCTGTGTGGGCGAAGCCCTGGTCGGTGACGGCAACGAGGTGGCGCATATCGATCTCATCATCGGCCCGCGCGGCTCGCCGGCCGAGGACACGTTCTGCCGCACGCTCACCAGCCAGCGCGAAGGCGTGAACGGCCTGCTGGCGGTGGTGGCGCCGAACCTCCCCTGCAAGCCCAACACGGTGATGTTCAACAAGGTGACCATCAAGGGCGCCAAGCAGGCGGTGCAGATGTTCGGTCCCGCGCAATACGCCGTCGCCAAGGCGGTGGAGGATTGCGTGAAGGACGGCACCATTCCCCTCGAGGAGGCGGACGACCTCTTCATCTGCGTCGGCGTGTTCATCCACTGGCAGGCCACCGACGACAAGAAGATCCAGCAGTACAACTACGAGGCCACCAAGCTGTCGCTGCAGCGAGCAGTCGCCGGCAAGCCGACGGCGCGCGAGGTCCTCGAGCAGGCCGACAAGGCGAAGCACCCCTTCGCCGCCTGATCGTCCGATACCGGAGGCGGGCCGAGACCCGCCTCCGGCTTTTTCTAGCGACTGAATTTCGCGAGCGTGGCGGCGCCGAGCCGCCCGTCATGGAGCGCGGTTGCCACCAGCGCGCCGGCAACACCGATTTCCATCAGCGCCGCAATGTCCTCCTCGCCGCGCACGCCGCCGGCGGCGAAGACGTGCCGCCCCTGCCCTTTGCGCACCAGCTCCCGCAGCGATGCGAGATCCGGCCCGCCGCCGCTGCCGACGCGATCGAGGGTCATCAGGATGAGCCGCGCCGGCCAGAGCTCGACCCGCTCGCGGATCTCCGCCGGCCCCAGGAACC
The DNA here is from genome assembly GCA_035507155.1 of Allostellaceae bacterium. Classification (GTDB taxonomy): domain Bacteria; phylum Pseudomonadota; class Alphaproteobacteria; order ATCC43930; family CGMCC-115725; genus DASZHJ01. The sequence continues at coordinate 34,084 of DATJOK010000114.1, read as the reverse complement.
GCTCGCCGCGATAATCGAGCGAGAGCACGAAGCCGCCGTCGCCCAGCGCATCCTGGATCGCCACGAGATCGTCTGAGCTCGGCAAACTCTCGGTGCCGATGATGGGGAGCACGCCGCTGTCGGCCGCGGCCTGGGCCGCCGCCGGCGTCGCGAAGCCGCCATCGACCCAGAACGTTGCGTCGGGAAATTCCCGCCGCAGCTCGCCCACCAGGGCGGCATGGCTGCCCTCGCCCGCGATCGCGTCGAGGTCGGCGACATAGACGGTGCGGAACGGCGCCAGGGTTCGCAAGCCGCGGAGCACGTCGGCGGCGGCGCTCCCGCGCGAGAGCGGCGAGACGATCGGATGGTAGTTCGCGCGATCGCCGGCGCGGGCGCGCACGACCTCTCCGTGCTTCAGATCGAGAACTGGTATGATGAGAAAGGCGCTCATGGGCGGGGGATCATCGTGCGGATTTTCGCGCTGGAGTATGCGACGGGCGGCGGGATCCTGGAAAGCCCGGCGCTCGCCCATTGCCGCCCCGAGGGCGCGGCGATGCTGCGCGCGCTCGCCGGCGATCTCGCCGATGTCCCGCCGCACGAGATCGTGATTGCCGTCGATGAAGGAGCGCCGACGAATTGGCCACCGCGTATTCGCCGCCATCGCATCGCCACCAATCGGGTGACGGAAGACTGGGACGCGCTGATGAGGGCGGCGGACGCGGTCTGGTTCGTGGCGCCGGAAACCGGCGGCATCCTCGCCGATCTCACCGCGCGCGCCGAGCGGCTCTCGAGGCCGGTGCTGGGCTGCAGCGCCGCTGCGGTGGAAATCGCCGCCAGCAAGCTCGCGACCGCGCGATACCTGGCACGGCACGGCGTTTCCGCGGTACCCACCAACCCGATCTCGGCCATCGGCCAACTGCCACCGTCTAAGACCGGTTGGGTCTCGAAGCCCGACGACGGCGTCGGCAGCGAGGACACCTGGTTCTGCGCGACCGCGGCGGACCTCCGCCAAAGGGTCGGGCACGCTGAGGGTGCGGTCATCCAGCCTTTCATCGCGGGCGAGCCCCTCAGCATCAGCCTCCTCGCCCAGCGCGGCCGTGCCTGGATCCTCGCCTGCAACACCCAGGATGTGCGGCGCGAGGGCAACGCGCTCGTCTATCGCGGCGGCACCGTCAGCGGTGCCGAGGAGCTGCGGCCGATGCTGACGCCGATCGCCGAGGCGATCGCGGAAGCGCTGCCGGAGCTCTGGGGCTATGTGGGCATCGACCTGATCGCGACGGCGCAGGGGCCGGTGGTGCTGGAGATCAACCCGCGCCTCACCATCTCCTATATCGGCCTGCGCCAGAGCATCGGGCTCAACCCGGCGGAGCTGGTGCTGCGCCTCCTCGACGAGCCGCTGCCGTCGCTGATCCGGCCACTCGCACCCCGCCCGATCAAGGTCGGGACGACGACCCCATGAGCGCGCGCGTTCTCGGCTGGGACATCGGCGGCGCGCATCTGAAGCTGGCGCTCGCCGAGGACGGCCACATCACCGACGCACGCCAGATACCCTGCGCGCTCTGGCAGGGCCTCGACAAGCTGCGAGAGGCGATTGCCGCGGGCCTCGACGGCCTGCCCGACGCAGGGCGCCACGCCGTCACCATGACCGGCGAGCTCGCCGATCTCTTTCCCGACCGCGCCAGCGGCGTCGCGGCGATCCTCGAGGTACTGGTGGAAATCCTCGGTTCGGGCGCGATCGCCGTCTACGGAAGCGAGGGCGGGTTCCTCGCTGTCGACGCCGCGAAGGCGGCGCCCGACCGCGTCGGCTCGGCGAACTGGCACGCGACGGCACACTGGCTTGCGCACGCGCTCGGCGACGGGCTGCTGCTGGACATCGGCAGCACCACGACGGACATCGTGCCGTTCCGCGCCGGCGCCGTCTCGGCGCGCGGCATGACCGATGCCGACCGGCTCGCCACGGGCGAGCTGGTCTATACCGGCATCGTTCGCACGCCGTTGATGGCGGTGGCGCGGCGCATCCCCTTCGAGGGCCACACGCTCGGCGTCATGGCGGAGTATTTCGCCACCGCGGCGGACGCGCACCGCCTCGCCGGCACGCTGCCGGAAGGCGCCGACCTCCATCCTGCCGCGGACGGCCGCGGCAAATCCCCGGCCGAGAGCCGCGCGCGCCTCGCGCGCATGATCGGCATGGATGCGGCGGCGGCGCCGGAGGCGGCATGGCGGCGGCTGGCGGAGGCCTTCGTCCATCGCCAGATCGAGCAGATCGCGGCGGAAACCGAGAGAGTGCTCGCGGCCGTCGATCTCCCGCCCGCGGCGCCGGTGATCGGCGCCGGCACCGGCCGCTTCCTCGCCGAGGAGATCGCGCGCCGCTTCGGCCGGCCCTATCGGAGTTTTGAGAGCGTCGTCGCGGCGCCACCTTCCCTCGCCGCCCTCGTCGCCGACATCGCGCCGGCCGCCGCCGTGGCGCTGCTGCGCTCGAGCGCCTGACGCACCGCACGGAGAGCAGCAGGATCGAGATCGCCCTGCCGCTCGCCGGCGGTGAGCGCCGAGCGGAATCCCAGATAGTCGGCGCCGAGCGATGCCAACCCGGGGATGTCGGCGAGCCTGAGCGAGCCGGCGAGCCCGCTGACGAGACCGAGGCTCCGAGCACGGGCGACGAAGCCCGCGAGCGCCTCGCGATGCTGATGCGCGGTCAGCGGCCCGGAGGATTTGCCGGCGGTATCCAGCATCACGCCGTGGAAGCCCGCCTCGGCGCAGCGCGCGGGGATGCCGACGAGATCGGGCGCGCGATCGGCGAACAGCACGGCGACGAGCCTGATCCCTTTTGCGGTCATCGGCCGGAGCGCGCTCAGTGTGCCCTCGAGGTCGCCGGGAAAGACGCCGATCTTCACGATGTCCACGCCGTCGTCGGACGTGCTCGCCACTGCAGCGCACACGGTCTCTGGCCGCAGCTCGACGTCACCGATGGTGGCGCTTACCGGCACACGGCCCGCGACACCCGCCACGATCGCGCGCAGCACTGCCGGGGACACGCGGCCGAGCGCGCCCGCCGCCGGCTCCTTCGCATCGATGATGTCGGCGCCGCCGGCAAGCGTCAGCGCCGCCTCAGCGGCCGACCGCACGCTCGCCAGGAACCGGCTCATCGTCCCTTCTCCGCCCGAAATTCCGCGACACGGGCCGCGAGCCAGCCCCAGGCCTCCTGCTCGCGCGGCCCCGCCGTCTTCTCGACGGCGATCCTGAGATAGTCCATCTCGCGCTCGATCTTCTCCATCGGCAACAGCTCCAGCCGGCTCACCAATATCGCCGCCTCGATCACCGCCGCCTGGGCGCGGTTGAAGCCGCGGAACGGCCCATGCAGCGCCTCGTGCACGACGCGGCAGCGGAAACGGGGGCGGGTCGCGTCCTCCTCGACGGCGTCGACCTCCACCTCCTGATGGAAATGCGCGCCTTCCAGCACGACGCCGCGCACCACGCTCGCCGGCTTCACCGGCCAGTCGCGCCGACCGGTGAGGCAGCCCGCGAAGACGCGGACGTCCTCGGTGTGACTGATGACGGCGACGGGATGCTCCCGGAGATTGTCGAGCGTGCGCGAGGGCCGGAACGGCGCCAGCACCGGCATGTCGTCGCGCCAGATCACCCCCATCGGCGCGATGTGCACCTCGCCGGCCTTCGACAAGGTGGTGATGATGCTCTCGCGGATCACTTGCTCTTCCCGTTGCGACGGCGCGCGCGGCGCTCCTGCAAAGTGGCGCCCGGCGCGCGATGGGCGGCGCGCTCCCCGGGCGCGCGCTTCAACGCTACGCCCCAGTCGAGCGGCTCGTCCTGCACGTAGCGCTTGCCGAGCTCGAAGGCGAGCTGCGCCTTCATCAGTTCCGCTCCGAGATAGAAGGCGTGGGCGCCATCCTCGGCGACGGCGAGCCTGGGATAGAGCTCGAAGGCGTCGCGGGCGACGTGGTGGCCGTCCCGGTTATAGACGTGGATGCCGTCCTCGGCCACCTCGATGCGGAAATTGGCATCGCGAATGCCTGCCGCGGTCTCGGCGATCTCCGCCGGTGTAGTAGCGAAAGGCTTGCGGCTGCGGAGCGTCAGCAGCCCGCTGTCGATGCCGACCGGCAGCCGGCCCAGCGTCTTCGCCGCGTGCATGATCCGCCGCGCGAGATCCGCCTCGGCGATCGCGGTGCGGCAGTGCGGGCTCTTGCGCACCGCCAGCACGTCGGTGATGCCGAGCTCGGCGATGATGCCGAACAGCGTGGCATTGACGCCCGATGAATCCGCCTCGGTGAGCTCGGTCAGATTGCCGATCCCCATGAGGATAGGCACCTCTGGCATCCGACGGCGCAGCTCCGCGTAGCGCACCAGGGACGCTGCCAAGCCGAACGGGATCGGATCGAGGATCGGGTCGAGGATGCAGGCGCGGCCTTTCTTGGCGAGCGCGTCGGCGGCGCCGCAGAGGCTGTCGAGATCGCCGGGCCGCGCCGGGATCAGCACCGGGGTCGCCGCCATCTCGTCGGCAAGGGCGAGGGTCGTCTCGCTGAGGCTGAAGATGAAATCGGCACCGGCGCGGCCGCCGCGGCGCAGCTCCTCGGCATCGGCGGAATCGACGCTCACCCTGAAGCCCGCCCCGTGCAGCGCGGCGACCGCTTCCTCGAGATGATCGAAGCGCGTGCCCGGCAGGCAGCCGAGATCGATGACGTCGGCGCCCTCGGCGGCGTAATCGCGCGCCTGCTGCAGGATCGCCTCGATCGACATCTTGGGGGCGTCGACGATCTCCGCGAAGATGCGGACGGCGTGCTGGCTCAGATCGGCGCCGAGCCTCGCGCGGCCGAAATGAGCGGGGATGTCGTGGAGATCCTCCGGGCCGCGGCTCACCGGCCTGCCGAGATCGGCCGCGAGCGCCCCGAGATCGCCGGCGCAGTAGCCCGGCACGAGGACGCGGTCGGCGGCGACTTCCGCGCGCGGCAGGCGGCGGCGGATGAGGTCGGCAGTCATCAGCGCCGCCACCTGGATGCCGATGTCGCGCACGTCCCAGTCGAAGCCGGCCGGCGCCATCTCCGTCAGCACCTTGCGCAGGCGCCGCTCGGCGAGATGGCCGGTCAGGAAGAGGATGCGCTCAGCCATTTGAGCCGCGCCTCGACCGCCTCGGAAAGTCCGGCCAGCGTCTCCACCACCGTCGTGCCCTCGAAACTCCTGAGCTTCTCGGTGTTCTCCAGATCGATCCGCCGCGGCCAGACCTTGACGATGCCGCCGGGCGCCTTGGTCTCGAGCTCGGGTGCGGTGTCGCAGGCGAAGACGATGGTCGGGACGCGGCATTTGCCAGCCTGGGCGAAGACGTTGGTGGCAAGCGTGTCGGAGATGCCATAGACGAACTTCGCCACCGTGTTGGAGGTGGCGGGCGCCACCACCAGCGTATGATAGACGCCTTCGTAGAAGAGTCCGACCGGCGCCGCGGAGGCGGTGGTGTCGCGGAAGATGCGGATGTCGGAGGGGAGCCGCGACTTGTACATGCGGATCACCTCCGCTGCCGCCTTGCTGACGAAGAGATCGACGTTCGGGAGCTTGCCAAGGAGCGCCAGGCTCTCCTCGAAATAATGGCCGGAGCCGGTGACTGCCCAGCCGAGGCGGGAGCGCGTGCCGGCAAAGGGAGGCGGCATCGGTCCCTCAAACTGCCAGGAGGCGAGCGAGCCGCGCTTCCTCGCCGGGACCGATCCAGTCGAGGGCGACATCGGCGGCGGCGAAGAATTGTGGAAAGGCGCGATCGACGGCGCCGCTCGCGGCGAGCGCCGCGGGATCGAGCGACACCGGCGCCGGCACCGATTTCACCAGCGCGAGGCGACGCGCGCGAAGCCGCGGCGCGAGCCAGGCGGCGAGGCTGTCTGATGTCACGTCCCAGCTCTCGGCGATCGCGGGATCGGCGAGTGCCATCGCCGACGGCAGCCAGACCGGGATCGTCTCGCGCCCGAGCGCGGCGTCGATCTCCGCAACGCTTGCGCAGAGCGCGAGCCGCGGCTCGAGATCCGCCATCGCCAGCGCATACTGCTCCATGGCGAGGAGCGCCATCCGGTGCGCGGCACGGTCGGAGAATCCCATCCGCGGCTGCTCGGCGCGGACGCAGTCGGCGAAGGCGCCGCCGCCCGGCACCACCACCGCGCGGCCGGGAGCGCGCGCCAGCGCCGCGAGCCACGGCCGCAGCGTCTCCGCCTTGCCGAGGCTGCCGCCCAGCTTCACGACGATCATCGGCTAGTCCCGCTGCCGCTGGCGCACGATGGAGACGCCGACGCTCTCGGCGTCGCTGTAGACGTCGAGCTTCTCCACCGCGACGTTGACGCTGATCGAGCGGTCGTCGTCGAGGCAGAGGGCGGCGATGCGCTCGGCGAGCGTCTCCACCAGCTCGATATGGCCGGCGGCGACGATCGAGCGCACCCCCTCGACGATCGTCTCGTAGTTCAGGACGTTGTCAAAATCCTCGCTGGCGAAGGAGCCGGGATCGGCGATGTCGAGCTCGACGCTGACGCGGACGCGCTGGGTGCGCTGGCGCTCATGCTCGTAGATGCCGATGCTGCAGGGCAGCAGAAGGTTGCGCACGCGCACCCGATAGGTCGAGGCGCCCGCACGCTCCAGCAGGCGACGCAATCCAAGCGCTTCGGAGACCGGCCATTTTTCCGTCATGCCGACGGAGCATGCCCGAGCCTGGGGCCAGCTGACAACCGTCGTCGGCGCACTCCCCGCCGGGGTGGGCGCGCGTCCTCGCCTCAGGTGTGATAGTCCCGGGGAACGTTCATTTCACAGCGCCAGCGGGCCAGCATCCAGCTCGGATGCTCGTCGATCCACTCGGCGGCGACCTGCTGACCCTCGACGATGCAGGCCATCATGGTCATGTCCTCGAGGATCGGGCGCTCGTCGGCGCAGTGGGCTTGCCACGCCATCATGCAGACCGTCAGAACGAGATGCACCATCGTACCGTCACTCCTGCGTTGGCCCCCGGCCTACCGCCCTGGTATGCGGCTCCCCCGCCCTCTGCCCACTCCTCCGGGCAGAACGCCGCGTCGATCGTTCGGTTGCACGACATGCTGCGACGTAAAGGGTTGCCGAACCGTATACGGCATAGTTTACCTGCCGCCCTCGATACAATAGCCTAGTTATCGGAAATTGGCCGGGATTGCCGCAAAGCTTTGCGGCATCGCCCGATTTCCCAGCTCTCGGACAACGATGACCCGAGCCACCCGAGAGCGAGAGACGCGAGCCTCGAGCGAGCGGAGTGACATCGGGATGTCAGGGAAACGCATGAAGACGACATGGACCACGGCCCTGCTGGCCGTTCTGCCGATCGTCGGGATGAGCGCTGCAGCCGCCGCGGACGACGCGCCGCCGTCGCTCAGCCCGGCGCAGATCGCGCTCTTCGAGAGCGACCACCTCAAGGGCATCGAGCATCCGGAGCGGCTCGAATACCGCTATCGCCGCGAGAGCACCACGACCGGCAGTCCGGACGCCGCCTTCTCCGACCGCGTCGATCTCGACGTGCGGCCGCGCGAGGATGGCAAGAAAGACGTCTGGGTCGACTTCCTCTCCGGCAATCGACATCAGCCGTTTCCGCCGCTGATGGGATTCCGCGGCAATCCCGTGCTGATGTTCTTCCTCGAGCACGATGTCGACGAGATGAACCGCGAGACCGGCGGCGCCGCCGTCTATTTCCGCAACCGCATCCGCCAGGCCTTCGTCGATCGCGCGCAGATGAAGCAGGTGGAGATCCCGCACGACGGGACTGAGGTGGCGGCGACCGAGATCACGCTCACGCCGTTCAAGGACGACCCCAACCTCGCGCCCTTCCCCGGCGTCGCCGACAAGCGCTATCGCTTCCTGATCTCGGATGCCATTCCCGGCAGCATCTACGAGATCGACGCCACCGTTCCCGGCAATGCCGGCGATCCGCCGCGGATCAAGGACTCGATGATCTTCGACAGCACGCAGCCCTGCGCCAGCGGAGAAGGCCCATGCGCCGCACCGTCCTCAGCACAGTAGCCGCCCTCGCGCTCGCCGCCGCGCTGCCGGCGCTCGCCGCGACCACGCCGCCGCCGAAGAACGACTATCCGACCTCGGCGCGCGCCGATTTCGTGCTGGGCTGCATGGCCGCCAACGGCAACACGCGCGAGGCGCTTTTCCAGTGCTCCTGCGCCATCGACAACATCGCCGGCACGCTCCCTTACAGCGACTACGAGAAGGCGGAGACCGCGCTCAGCCTGCAGCAAGGCGGCGGCGTCGGCGGCCGCATCGGCGAGTTCCAGGACCCGCCGGAGATCAAGGAAGTGCTGCAGAGGCTGCGCGAGGCGCAGGCGGAGGCGAACCTCACCTGCTTCCGGTGACGATGGCGCGTTGCACAAGCGCCTCTGCGTCCTTCGAGACGCAGCCCTGCGGGCTGCTCCTCAGGAAGAGGTGGCTGGGCGATGGCACAAAGAAGATTGCCTCCTCCTGAGGAGGCCACGCAGTGGCCGTCTCGAAGGATGCAAGGCAGCTGATCCAGCGCTCACGTCCCCGACTTCGGCTTCACCGGCCAGCTGCCTTCGAAATGGCGGTTGTTGCTGTCCTCGACCTCGACCTTGAGGTCGGCGGGCGCAGCGGTCGGCAGGAAATCGAAAGTGAAGCTCGGATCCTCGCTGATGGAGATGTCGGACTCGACGCTGAGAACGGCGGCGCCGTTGTAGGTAACCGTCACCGCGCGGACGAAATTCGCGGGGATGTAGTTGCGGGTGAGCTGGTCCATCTGCATGCCGGAGCTGTTGGGATGGCTCACCAGCAGATGCGCCTCCATCGGCTCGCCGGGATGCGGTTGGCCGCGGAGCGTCATCTTCATCCGCCCGAGCCGCTCGGCGGCAAGCGCCTGGTCCTTGGTCGCCGGCGCCGAGCAGCCGCCCGCCGCCTTGATGAAGCGCTGGGCGCCGTAGAGCTTGCCGTCCTTGGTCTCCGCGACCGCGTGCAGGTAGGTGTAGTCGTCGACCCGCACGCGGGTCTCGATCTCGTTGGGATCGGCCGCCGGACCGAAGGTGAAGCGGCCGGCGAGCGGCGACGGGTTGTCGTCGATGACGAAATAGATCTCCTTCACCCGTCCGCGGAGCGCGCCGTTGATGCGGATGGTGACCGGCACCAAGGCCGCATCCGCGGCGCGGGTCGGCGCCTCGATGGCGACGAGATCGCCGGCATCCTCGATCGCGCGACTGCCGAAGATCTGCGCCCGGAGATCGGCCCAGCGCTGGGCGCGGGTCGCCTCGTCCACTTCGGCCGAGGCCGGCGCCGCGATCCCCGCCAGCATGAGGACGATGGCACTCAGGGCCAAGCTTGTCTTCGCCATGTCTCCTCCCGATGGAGCTATTCCCACTCCAGCTCGTGATAGGCGGTGGTGACGTTGCGCGGGTGGTAGTCGTCGAAGAGCAGCCAGCGGCCGCGCTCCTCGGGGGCAACATGGCGCCAGGCGTCGCCGATGTCGATCCCCTCCTTGATGGCCGCGCGCGTGCCGGCGATCACGGCTTTGAGATAGCGCATTTCGGGTTCGGCAGCCGCAGGCCAGGCGACGCTCACCGGCCCATGGCCCGGCACCGCGCGGTCGGCGGGCTGCTTTTCCAGTGCCTCGAGCTCGCGCACCCAGCCGAGGACACTGCCGTCGATCACCGGGATGCGGTTGACGAAGAGCAGGTCGGCGGCCCAGAGGGTTTTCGTGCGGCGGTCGAAGAGCGTCAGGTCGTTGTCGGTGTGGGCCGGCCCATGGGCGTCGATCTCCACCACTCGCTCGCCGAGATCGATATCGAGAGTCTTCTCGACGAGGCGCGTCGGCGCCACCACCTCGGTGCCGTCGGCCTTGTCGCCGAGGGCGCGACGCAGCGTGCGGAGATAGTAGTCGCCGCGCTGCGCCAGCGCGCCCGGCAGCTTGGCATGGCCGATGAACTCGGGATGATCGGGCTTGAAAGCGACCGCGCCGAAGATGTGGTCGGGATGCACGTGGGTCATGACGACATAGCGGATCGGCCGGTCGGTCGTGGCCTTGACCGCCTCGCGCAGCGCCTCGCCCTCGAGAGCGCTGCCGCCGGGATCGATCACCATCACGGCAGCATCGCCGACGATGAATCCCACATTGGCGATCTCGTCCAAGTTGGCGGCACTCGCGTCCTCCTGGACGCCGTTATGGACAAAGACGCCGGGCGCGATCTGTACCATCGGCAGCGGCGCCGCCGCGAGCGTGCCCGGCGCGGCGAGGCCCAGCAGGAAAGCGGCCAGGACGCGCCGCATCGGCCTAGTCGGTGGTCGCAGATGTCGCTGCCGACGCGCGCTCGGCAGGCTCGCCGCCGATCCGCCGGTAGACGAAGTCCGGCGGCGGCGCCTCGGTCGCGCGCACCGCCGCCTCCAGCGCGCTGCGGTCGGGCGCCAGGGCGCAGGCGGGATCGGTGGCGCGGATGTTGCCGGTGAGCGCGAAAGCCTGGCAGCGGCAGCCGCCCCAGTCGACCTCGCGGCGCTCGCAGGAGCGGCAGGGCTCCAGCATCCAGTCGGTGCCACGGAAGCGGTTGAAGGCGTCGGAGTTCTGCCAGATCTCGGCGAGGCTCGTCTCCTGCACCGATGGGAAGTCGAGGCCCGGCAGCGTCTCCGCCGCGTGGCAAGGGAGCGCCTTCCCCGACGGCGTTACGTTCATGAACCGCCGCGCCCAGCCGCCCATGCAGGCCTTGGGCAAGGCGGCGTGATAGTCCGGCACGACGTAGTCGATGACGAGCCGGCCGCGCAGTCGCTCGCGCGCCGCCTCGACGAGGACGGTGGCGGCGTCGAGCTGCGCACGGCTCGGCAGCAGCGCCGCGCGGTTGGCAAGCGCCCAGCCGTAATACTGCACATGCGCCACTTCGAGCCGGCCGGCGCCGAGCTCCACCGCCTGCTCGATCATGTCAGGGAGATGAGCGAGGTTCTGCCGGTGCATCACGGCGTTGAGGGTGAGCGGCAGTCCGGCCGCGCGCACCCGCGCTGCCGCCTCGCGCTTCAGGCGCTGGGCGCCCTTGAAGCCGGCGACCCGGTCGCCAGCCGCATCCTCCACGTCCTGGAAGCTGATCTGCACGTGATCGATGCCGGCGGCGATGAGCTGATCGAGCCGAGCCGCGGTCAACGTCACCGCCGAGGTGATGAGATTGGTGTAGAGGCCGACACTCACCGCGTGGCGGACGAGCTCCTCGAGATCGCGGCGCGCCAGCGGCTCGCCGCCGGAGAAGTGCACCTGCATGGCGCCGAGCGCCGCCGCTTCCCCCAGCACGCGTTGCCAGGTCGCGGTGTCGAGCTCGCTCCCCGCCCGCTCCAGCTCCAGCGGGTTGGAGCAGTAAGGGCACTGCAGCGGGCAGCGGTGCGTCACCTCCGCCAGCAGCGCCAGCGGCGGATCAATCCCGGGCATCGACGATGATCCCCTTGTCCACGAGATCCTGCAGCATCTCCACAACGTCGCTTTCGACGACGTCGCGCGGCGCCTGATACTCCCGCGCCAGTGTCTCGGCGATGGCGCCCACCGTGGCGGCGCCGTCGCACAGCTTGAGGATGCTGAGTGCCGTCTCGTCCGGCATCAGCACGCGCTCCGGCGCCTGAACGATCCATTGCTGCCGCGGCTCGCTGAATTGGAGGCGCACATGCGGCTTGAGCCGTGGTACGGCGGCGGCATCGATGCGCCGGGGGGCGCCTGCGCTCACCGCGACGAGCCCTCGATCTCGAAGGCGCCCGGCGGCACATGGCCCGGCTCCACATAGGCGTGATAGAGCGCGTCGAGCTGCGCCCAGAGCACGCTGCATTTGAACTCGAGCGCCGCCGTCACCTGCCGCTGCTGCTCCGGCGTCTTCGCCTCGCGCTTCACGTAATCGAGGGCGAAATCGGCGTCGCGCGGCGCCTGGGTCAGGCGCGCGTTGAAATAGGCGAGCGTCTCGCGGCTGATGAAGGAATAGCCCTCCAGCATGCCGGAGACGCGCTCGCTGATGATAGTGGGCGAGAAGAGCTCGGTGAGCGACGAGGCCACCGCCTCGAGCAGAGTCTTCTCGCGCACGAAGCGCACATAGGCCTCGACGGCGAAGCGGGTCGCCGGCAGCGCGCCCTGCATCGAGACGACGTAGTCGCGGTCGAGGCCAAGCCCGTCGGTCAGCGCGAGCCAGCGCGCGACGCCGCCCTCGCCCGGCCGCTCGCCGTCGTGGTCGACGAGGCGCTGGCGCCAGATGCGGCGGAGATCGGGATCGTCGGTGCGCGCGATCAGCGAGGCATCCTTGCGCGGAATGGCGCTCTGATAGCAGTAGCGGTTCAAGGCCCACGCCTGCACCTGGCCCTTGCCGAGCTTGCCGCTGTGCAGCAAGCGGTGGAACGGGTGGAGGTTGTGATAGCGCTCGGCGCCGATGCGCCGGAGCGCCGCCTCGAGCTGGTCGGGCGTCATCATCGCGCTCACAGCGTCAGCTCCATTCCGTCATGGGCGATCGTCCAGCCCTGGGCTTCCGCCTCGGCCCGCTCGGGACTGTCCTCGAGCAGGACCGGGTTGGTGTTGTTGATGTGGACGAATATCTTGCGCCCGACGCCGAGATCGCGAAAGGCCGCAATGACGCCGTCGGCGCCGGACATGCTCATGTGGCCCATGCGCCGTCCCGTCTTGGCGCCGACGCCCAGGCGGATCATCTCGTCGTCGCGCCAGAGCGTGCCGTCGAAGAACACCGCCGGCGCGCCGCGCAATCTCGCTTCGAGCGCCGGCGTCATCGCCGCGCAGCCCGGCACGAAGCAGAAGCGCGCGCCGGTCGCCGGCTCCTTCACCTCGAGCCCGATCGTCTGGCCGCCCTCCACCACGCCGGGGTCGCGTCCCTCGGGCTCGAGCCAGAGCGCCACCTTCCCCGGCACGGTGAAGCCGGTGAGCACGAGGCCGCTGTCGTTTCCCTTGCCGTTCGGCAGCGCGATCGGCTCGCCGAGCGGCAGCGTCCGCCGCTCGACGCAGTCCGGCGCCAGCACGCGGAAGATCGAATTCTCGGCGATCACCTTCAGCACCTCGGCGGTCGCGTAGAGCGTGAAGGCGTGCCGCTCGCGCAGCGTCAGCAGTCCGGCGATCGCGTCGACGTCGCCACCAGTGACGATCACGCCCGCGATCGGCGAAGAGCGCAGCCCCTCGCGCGGCCACAGGTAAGGCGTTGCCAGGATCTGCGCGGCAAGATCCGGTGCGGCATTCAGCAGGAACCAGGAGCGATCGTCAGCGGAGACGGCGAGCGATGCCTGTGTCCGCGGCTTGGCCGATGCATCCCCGCCCCGCGCCCGTCGGCAAGCTGGCGCGTTCGAATTCCACTGGGGAAAACCACCGCCGGCGGCTGCGCCGAGCACGACGACACGCATGGGTCGCCTACCCGCCGCGGGCCGGCGGCGATGTCGGCTACTTTACAGCGGCGCAGGCGTAGGAGTTGATCTCCAGGCCGACCGCGATCTCTACCACACGGGGCTTCTTCCACATGATGGCATCCTCCACGAGTGCGTCGTCCACGATGGCGATACGACTTTCCATAGTATGGAGGTGATCGGCTGGGAGTCAATTGCAGTCATTCTAAATTGGCGTCAAAAGCGGCAGCAGCACAGGAAGTCGGCGCTCCTTCACTGCATTGCAGCAAGTTAAGCAAGATCAACGGCCCTCCCCGTGCCCTTCCCACCGATCTCGAGAGCCTCTTTCGTGGGCATCACAGAATTGACATCTCCGCGCCGAATGCCCGCGCATGCAACCGTCTGGCGAGATCGGCGATCCGCGCCGCGGAATGGAGACCGTCGATCCAGCGCCGCGGGATGGCGCCGGCACCGAACAGCGCGCCGGCGAGCTGGCCGGTGACGGCGCCGATGGTGTCGCTGTCGCCGCCGAGATTGACCGCCTCGATGAGCGCGCTCTCGAAGTCGCTGGCGCGGCCGAGGCACCAGAGCGCCGCTTCCAGGGTATCGAGCGCTCGCGGCGCCGAGGAGATCCTGCTCCTCTCCTTGCCGCGATAGCCGCCGCCGGCGAGCGCCGCCAGGGACGGATGCGCGGCGCGGTCGGCGACCGCCAGCACCGCGGCGCGATTGCCGCCGGCGAGCGCTGCCGCCAGCAGCTCGGCCAAGAGCCCGGCGCTGGCGATCGCCTCCGCCGCCGTATGGGTAAGCCGCGCCTGGCGCTCCGCCGACTGGCACGCGGTTTCCGGCGCGCGCTGGTGGAAGATGGCGAGCGGCGCCAGGCGCATGAGGCAGCCATTGCCGGCATTGGCGATCCCGCGCGCCGCGTCGAGGCTGCCGCTTTCCTCGAAGGCCTCGAGGACTCGACGCGTCTTCTCGCTGATGCCGACCGCGCGGCCGCCGCAGGCGTTCTCGCCGAGCCGGTACCAGCGCAGGAAGCTCTGCAGCAGATGCGCTTCGTCGAGGGCGCCCTGCGCCAGCAGGGATTCCGCGAGGCAGATCGCCATCGCGGTATCGTCGGTCCATTCGCCGGCGGCGAGGCCATATGTGCCGCCGCCGGTGAAATCGGTCATACGCGGGTAACTGTCGCGCTCGCGCCCCTCCACCGGCGCGCCCAGCGCATCGCCGATCGCGAGCCCGAGCAGCGCGCCCACCGCGCGATCGAGCGACGCGGCGTCGTCGCCTGCCCGCTTCCCCTCGCCTCGCCTCATTCCTGCCACCACCGCAACCGCCGCGCTTGTGCTAGAGTACGACCTTCGCCTTCGGTGCGGAGGCAAACCATGGAATACGCCGACTACTTGCGCGAGGAAGCGGCCCGGCTCCGGCAGAGCGCCGAGGCGGCGCAGGAACCCGCCATGGCGGACGAGCTCGAGGAGCTGGCGGCAATCTGCGAGCGTATCGCCGCCGAGCTCGAGGATCGCATGCCGGCGGGCTGATCCACGCCTCAGCCGCCGAACTGCTTCTTCAGACTGTCGAAGCCTGCCTGGTAGACGCCGCGCACCGCGGCGATCGCATCCGCCTCGGCGCCCGACGGCTCGAAGGTGCTGCTCCAGTGCACCGTCGAGCGGCCACCGCCCTGGTCGGCGACGCGGAGCTCGGAGCGGTAGCCGCTCACCGGCAGCGGGCCGCTGACGATGCGATAGCTGTAGGCATGCGTCTTGTCGTCGCGGCGCTCCAGCTCCTCGATGATCTCGCCGCCGCCGGCCAGCGACAGCTTCCGCCGCGTCTTGCCGCCCTCGGCGGTCTCCTCGCTGCGCTGGACCGCCGGATGCCAGCGCGCCAGCGCGTTGAATCCGCCGATCACGTCCCAGATCTTCTCCGCTGGCGCGTTGAGCGTGAGCGACATATCGACCTTTGCCATGCCGTCCTCCCGGGTTCTGTTGGTTGCGCAGATGAGCCCGCGATTGTAGGCGCGGGCGCCGCGCCGGATCGAGAAAAAGCGCGCGCCCAAGGTCGGCGATAGGCGCTCCCCGCACGCGGTGCCCACTCCCGCCGCTTTGCGCAACTGCGAAGGACCGAGGCGCCGGCGCGCTCTCAACCGGCGAGGAAGCGGCAGGCCGCGGGCAGATCGCGGCCGCCGGCTTTCTCGCCGCGTTCCCCCGGTGCTATGCTTGAGCGCAATGAATAGCCCGGGAGGATCATCGCCTGCATCGCTGGCGCCATCGGCGCGTCAGCGCTTTCGCGTCATCACGGGCGGCCGGGCGCATCACACCGCCGTCGTCATTCCGCTCTTCGCGCCGTCGCCCGACGACGAGCCGGAGCCGTCGTCTGCGCCCGAAAGCATCCTGCGCTCGCCGTTGGCGCGCGCAGTGCTGATCTCGGCCGCCCTTCATCTCGCCCTGCTTGCCCTCATCGTGATGATCGGCATTCCCGAGAGCATGGAATCCGCTCCCATCAGCGTGACGCTGGTGTGGGCGCCCGCGCCCCAGGCGCCTGCCGCGCCGGCGACCGAGGCCGCAGCTGCGCCGGCAGCACCGGAGGCGCCGGCGGAAGCCGTCGCCGCCGCCGCGCCGCCGCCTCCGGTAGAAAAGCTGGCGGCGCTGGCCCCTGCCGCCGAGCCGGCTCCCGAGAAGCCGATGCCGCCGCCACCGCCACACCGGCCACCGGCGCCGCCGCGCGCGGCAGCGTCGGAAGCAACCGCGTCACATGCGCCGGCAGCCGCCGCCCCGCCGATGCCGAGCGAGGCCGCCGCCCCGGCGGCTGGCGTCGCCGCGCCGCCGGCATCGGCGCAGGTGGCGGCGTTGCCGCTCATCCCGCCGCGGCCGGTGAGCGGCGCCGCCGGAAACGCGAAGCCCCTCTATCCCGCTGCGGCAAGGCGCCTCGGCATTCAGGGCAAAGTGATATTGCAGGTCGAGGTCTCGCCCGAGGGGACGCCCGCCAAGGTCACCGTGCTCACCAGCAGCGGTCATGCCGCGCTCGACGAGGCCGCGGTGACGGCAGTCGGGAAGTGGCGCTTCGTGCCGGCTTCGCGGGGAGGCACCGCGGTCGCTGCCACGGCGGAGATCCCGATCGAGTTCCGCCTCGCCGATTGATCCCGGCGCAGCACTGGCGGTAGCCTCGTGGGACGGGCTCGCCCACTGCCGCGGCGGCGATGGCGCGGGCCCCGGGAACGGCAAGGACATCGATGAGCGACGGGCACGCTTGGGACCGGGAGACCGATATTATCGTGATCGGCTCCGGCAGCGCCGCCCTCACGGCCGCGCTCGCCGCTTCGACCGGCGGCGCCCGGGTGATCATCCTCGAGAAATCCGATCTGCTCGGCGGCACCTCGGCGATGTCGGGCGCCGGCACCTGGATCCCGGCCAATCACCATATGCTCGCTGCCGGCATGCCCGACACGCCGGCGGAGGCGCTGACCTATCTGCGCGCCACCGCGCCGGCGGGCTGGCAGGCGGAAGAGGATCCGCTCTGGCAGGCCTTTGCCGAGACCGCCCCGGAGGCGCTCAAATTCATCGAGGAGAACACGCCGCTCCGGTTCGAGCTGGTGCATCACCCCGATCTCTACGTCGAGGCGCCCGGCGGCAAGATGCATGGCCGCATGGTCTCGCCGCAACCGATCAGCAAGAACATCCTCGGCATCTGGCGCGACCGCATCCGCTCCTCGACGCTGCCGCAGATCTTCACCTATCGCGAGCTGGTGGTGGGAACCCTGGTGAGCCAGCCGATCCGCACGCTGCTGGCGATGGCGCCCACCCTGCTCCACCGCTTTCTCACCCGCCGCGTCGGCATGGGGAACGCGCTGGTGACCGGCCTGCTGCGCGGCTGTCTCGACCGCGGCTGCGAGGTGATGATCGGGACCCGGGCGGAGCGGCTGCTGATGGATGGCGAGCGCGGCCGCATCGCCGGCGTCGAGGCGCGCGCCGGCGCCGCGCCAATCCGCCTGCGTGCGCTCAAGGGGGTGGTGCTGGCGACCGGCGGCTTCGAATGGGATCCGGAGCTCCGCGCGGCGCATTTCCCCGGCGAGGTCGGATTGATCGCGACGCCGCGCACCAACACCGGCGACGGGCACAAGATGGCGGCGGCAGTCGGCGCGCGGCTCGCCCGCATGGACCAGGCAAACATCTACGCCTGCACGGTGACACGCTACGAGGGCGAGCGGCATGGGCTGCCGCTCAACGAGCTCTACGCGCCGCACTGTCTCCTGGTGAACCGGCACGGACGGCGCTTCGTCAACGAAGGCGATCCCAATCTCGGCGTCGCCATTGACACCCGCGATCCCGCAAGCGGCCAGCCGATCCATCCGCCGTGCTGGCGCATCTTCGACGCGCAGTATGCGGCGAAGAACCCGGTCACCATGTGGCTCGCGCGGCGCGACAAGGGATATCTGCGCAAGGCCGGCGGCATCGCCGAGCTCGCGCGCGCCATCGATCTCGATCCCGCCGCCCTGCGGGCGACCGTCGAGCGCTTCAACGGCTTCGCCCGCGCCGGCAAGGATTACGATTTTCTTCGCGGCGAGACCGAGTGGGAGAGGTTCTATACCGGCGATCCCGAGCGGCCGAACGGCAACGGCGCGCTCGGCACGATCGAGAAGCCGCCCTTCTACGCCGCGCCCTACTACCGGGCGATCATCGGCACCAAGGGCGGCCCGCGCACCAACGAGCGCGGCCAAGTGCTGCGCGAGGACGGCAGCGTGATATCCGGCCTCTACTGCGCCGGCATCGCCATGGCGAACCCGATCGGCACCAAGGCGGTGGGCGCCGGCACCACCATCGGCCCCTGCCTCACCTGGGGTTATATCTGCGGGAAACACCTGCTGCGGGAGAACGCCTGAGCGGCTCCGCGCGAGAGCGTATCTAGCGGAAGCGCGCGGCGACTTCCCCTCCGGCGGAGGCACCCTTCTCTTGCCGAGACGACACCGCCGTCCGAAAGAAGCAGGGACCGGCTTCGGATTGTGTCTTCGAAGTGTCCTCACCGGAGCTGTGACGAATCACTCAGGAAGCGTCACGGGAAGGGCGTAGTCTCATATGCGACCGCCGGTTTGGCGGATCTCCGCGCACATTCCGGGACGATAGGAAAGTCGAACTCGTACTTCACAGGGGGTGAAGTCATGCGCGATGTTCGGCGTCTGAGCAGAGCGATGCGCGCGGCCTCGGAGGCGCTGCGCGCCGCGTCCGAAGCCCTCATGCATGACCTCCGGCACGAGCATCGTCATGATGACGACGACGATGATGACGGCTGCCACGAGCCGGGCTGCCGCGAGCACGAGCGCGAGGATTGCTGCCGCCGCTATTGCGATCGCCACTGCCAGTGTCACGATGACGACGAGCGTGCGCGCTGCCGCGACGAGCACGAGGACGAGCACGACGGCGCGCCGCCCTATCCGCCGCTGCCGCCCTATCCGCCCTTCCCGCCTTATCCGCCTTTCCCGCCCTATCCGCCGATCGTGATCGCCGGATGCGGCGGCTGTCACGGCGGCCATTTCGGCGCCGGTCATTTCGGCGGCGGCCACATGCCGGGGTACACCATCGTGCCGGCGCCGTTCCCACCTGCAGGCCAGACGCCGGCGGCGCCGGGAACGAGCGAGGCCGGCCCGGCGCCGACCAACACCTTCGCCACCGCCAGCGGCCTGAAGGAGGTCGCCGATGCGGTGGCGCAGGCGCTGCAGCCGGAGCGCCTCACCGGCGCCGCTTTCCCGGCCCTCGGGAGCATCGGCAGCTTCGAGGCGCTTCTCGATATCGGCGAGACCGTTGCCGCGACCGTGCGCCAATCCATTCCCGCCGAACCGCAAGCGGAGGCTCCATCATGAGCGATGAAGAAAGGGTCGTCGCTGCCGCGGAGGCGGCTGCGGCGGGATCGCTGTGGCCCACCTACGCGCTCCGCGCCTGGCTCGGCGCGCTGCTGGTGCAGACGCACCAGGCCGAGGCCGAGACGCATCGGCTGATCGAGACCCACGAGCGCGAGATCGATCGCCTGCGCGCGCAGATCAAGCGCTCGGGCCCGGTGATCAAATCCCTGAACGATGCGATCGGCATGGTCGACGAGGTGCTGAAGCGCAAGCGCGACACCGAGCCCGGCAGCGAGCGGAGCGGCGCGGCGCAGCGGGGAGAGAAGAAGAAGTAGCGTCCTGGCATTCGACATCGCAGCCCAGCGATGGGCGCTCGGCGATAAATCTGAGGGACAAGGATCATGAAACATCCAGTCTATCCGCCTTTCCCACCCTTCCCGCCCATGCCGCCTTATCCGCCCTACCCGCCCTATCCGGCCTCGGGCTGCTGCGGCTGCGGACACGGCGGTCATGGCGGCCACCCGCACGCGCCGCCGCCGCCGATCGTGGTGTGGCCGCCGCCGCCACCCACCATCGTGCAGCCCCCCGTGGTCCAGCCGCCGGTGGTGCAGCCGCCCGTCGTCGCGGCCCAGCCGCCCGTCGTGCAGCCGCCCGTCGTCCAGGCGCAGCCGCCCGCCGTCGTCACCCAGCCGCCGGTGGTGCAGCCGCCTGTGGTCGCCTCGGGAACCGGCGGCGGCGGGACCAGCGGTGGCGGCACCAGCGGCGGCGGCAGCGGCGGCGGCGGCACGCCGACCACCGTGGTCGCCGTGGTGCTCGCGCTGTGACGCGGCAATCCCAGGGAGGAGGCGTGTCGTGGATCTGCGCGAATTCCTGACCGGGCTCTCGATCGACCCGGGCGCGCTCGCGGGCTCGATCGCCGACCCCAAAGGCGCCGTCGCCAAGGCCGGGCTCGACGAGACCGGACAGCGCCTGCTGCGCAGCCGCTCCGCCACCGCGATGTGGAACTTCCTGCTCGGCCGCAGCAACGGCGCCGACGGCGCCGCGGAGACGCCGCTGCCGACGGAGATCCAGGAGGCGCTTGACGGCAAGCGCGGCTCGCTGGTGGTGGTCGGGACCGGCATCCGCACCGTCGGGCAGATGACGGTGGAGGCGCTGGCCTGGATCCGCGTCGCCGACGTGGTGCCCTATCTTGTCGCCGATCCGATCGGCGAGGACGTGGTGCGCCACCTCAATCCCGCGGGCGCGGTGTCGCTGCGCGGCTACTACGGCGAGGGCCTGCACAGGAAGCAGAGCTACGACGCGATGATCCAGCATATTCTCGGCAACGTCCGCGCCGGCAAGCGCACCGTCGCCGCCTTCTACGGCCATCCCGGCGTCTTCGCCTACCCGTCCCATGAATCGGTGCGCCAGGCGCGGCGCGAGGGCTATCTCGCCTTCATGCTGCCGGGCATCTCCGCCGAGGATTGCCTCTTCGCCGACCTCAACGTCGACCCCGCCGTCAACGGCTGCCAGTCCTTCGAGGCGACGGACTTCCTGCTGCACGACCGCATCGTCGACACGTCGTCGCAGCTCGTCCTCTGGCAGGTGGGCGTGCTCGGCGACTGGACCTATCGCCACGACGGCTACGACCTCAGGGCGTTCCCGCTGCTGGTGCAGCGGCTGACCGCGCTCTATGGCCCCTGGCACGAATGCACGCTCTACGAGGCGGCGGTGCTGCCGAGCCTGCCGCCGACGATCACCAAGATCCCGCTCTCCCAGCTCACCGCGCAATACGTCAACGCCGGCACCACCATGTACGTGCCGCCGGTGCGCGCCGCGGCGGTGAACTGGAGCGTCGCCTCCGCCATGGACCTGCCGCGACAACAGGCGAGCTGAGGCAACACCGACACCGATGATGAGGAGGTAACCCATGCCCTGCTGCTGCTGCCATCATCATCACGATCACGACTGCGATCATCACGACCATGATGGCCACCACGAGCATCACCCGGTCTATCCGCCGTTTCCGCCCTTCCCGCCCTATCCGCCGTTCCCGGCCTACCCGCCCTATCCCGGGTGCTGCTGCCCGCCCATGCACGCCGCGCCACCGCCACCACCGCCACCACCGCCGACGGTCACGCCGCCACCCACCAACGTGACGCCGCCGCCGCCGACCCAGACGCCGCCGGTAACGCAGATCCAGTAGCACCCTAGTCCAGATCCGCGCACGAGCGCGCCGCACAACCGCAGCATTAGCGGAGGGGGATCGCTGTCGCCATGACCCACAGCTTCGGCAACACCACCAACTTCACGGTCGACTCGCCGGACGGATTCTGGAGCGGCCTCTCGGCGACCCAGCAGACCAACGTCACCGCCAACGCCAACTATCTGCTGGGCCAGGTGGAGGCGGCCTTCACCACCACCACCGGCTGGTTCGGCACGGATACCAGCAAGTTCGGCACATCGCACCGCCAGGAGGTGGTGTTCGATCAGCCGGACAACAGCGGCGCCTTCAACAACGGCTACGGCAACCCGATCCACGTCGACACCCAGAGCAACAACGGCACGATCGGCACGGCGGGCCCGATCGTGTCGATGCTGTGGATGGCCGAGTGGGCCGAGGTGCTGATGTCGCTCACCGGCAAATGGAACGCCGGCGACAGCAGCGGCGAGGGCCTGTCCCACTACTGCGCGCTGCAGCTGTTCCTCGACGGGCACAACGACTACTACAATGCGGGCGGCAATCAGATCTTCGTGCAGAACTGGCTGAACGGCGACGGCACCACCAATCCCGGCACCGCGACTCCCAACGCCGCCCGCTCCGACTGGGTCAACTTCACCTTCACCGGCGCCAAGGTCGGCGGCGTGCAGGTGAACGGCGACGGCGATCCCGTGAGCTACGGCTGCGCTCTCGGCTTCATCTATTACATGACGGTGCAGCTGGGCTTCACCATCAACGAGGTGATCGCCAACTACTCGGGAGACCTCGCCAGCTGCTATCACGCGGTGACCGGCGATCAGAGCGATCCCTTCCCGGGCTTTGCCGGCATCATCGGCACCGTCTATCCGCCCGGGCAGACCGCGACGCTGACGGGGACCAATCCGGACAATCCCTTCCCGATCGCGCAGGTGCAGTTCTATGCGCAGAAGAACACTTTCGGAAAGGACGAGACGCAGGACATCATCGACCACCAGGGCGGGCTCGTCTCCTCGGCCTTCTGGGTGGCGATCGACGGGCTGAGCCGGCAGGCGTTCCAGAACCTCGGCGTGCAGGTGGCCGCCTTCACCGGCGCCTTTGCGAGCCTGCCGGGCGTCACCATCACGCCCAATCCGGCCGGACCCGAATTCGAGAACGGCGCCAATGCCAAATCGCCGCAGCGGATCCGCATCCCCTATGACATCACGCTGGCGGAGCCGATCATCGGCCAGTTCCCGACCAGCGGCGTCTCCCCGCTCCTGGACCTCAGCACCAGCCTGACCGCCGGCGGCACGACGGTGAGCGGCTCCAGCGCCACCATGGACTTCGAGCTGATCGCCGCCGGCGATCCCTACTTCTCGAACATCGACCCCGCGCAGAACAACCAGCCCTATCTGAGCCAGGATCTGCGGGTGTTCGGCGCCGCGCCGGCGATCAACAACACGCCCTTCCCCGGCGGCCCCACCTTCGGCACCGACAGCGTCGCCGGCGCCTACAGCTATATCCAGGCGCTGCTGGGCTATCTCAACGGCACCAAGGCTTTCACCAATCCCGCCGGCACCGATCCGTTCTCGCTGCTACCCAATCAGCAGGGCGAGGGCCAGACCGACAGCTCGGTCGCTCCCTTCGCGCTCAACCCCGGCTTTCTACCGATCTTCGTCAACAACTACAATTTCGCCATCGCCCGGGTGCGGATGCGCGGCACCTCCAGCACGACCGCGTCCGATGTGCGGGTGTTCTTCCGCGTCTTCGCCAGCCAGAGCCCGGACACCGACTACGATCCGAGCGGCACCTACCTGTCGCAGCCGGACGCGGTCAACGAGCCAGGATCGCCGCTGCCGGGCGCCGGCGAGACCACGCTGCCGTTCTTCGCCACCGGCAATCTCTCCGCCCAGACCGACTATCAGCCCGGCGGGCCCAACATCCAGCCTTTGACGATCCCCTCGGGGCAAGACGATCTCTGGTGGTACTTCGGTTGTTTCCTCAACTTCTATGATCCGGCCAACCAGATCGCCGGCCAGCAGGTGCAGGCCTGGCTCCCCGGCACCCATCACTGCGTGGTGGCGCAGATCGCCTACGACGACGCACCGATCCCGAGCGGCGTCTCGCCGATGTCCTGGGACCAGCTGGCGCAGCGGAACCTGCAGTTCACCGCGGTCGACAATCCCGGGCCGGCGGCGACGCACCGCGCGCCACAGACCTTCGACATCCGCCCGAGCAAGGCGATCGGCACGCCAGGCGGGCCGGGCCTGCCGCCGGACCAGCTGATGATCGACTGGGGCAGCATCCCCAAGGGCTCGACGGCGTCGATCTACTGGCCGGCGGTCGCCGCCGCCGACGTGATCGCGCTCGCCAGGACCTGGGGCAGCGCGGCCGGGCTCTCGTCGAGCGACGCCCACACGCTCACGCTCAAGGTCGATGGCGGCGTCAGCTATGTGCCGATCCCCGAGGGCGCCGGGCAGAATTTCGGCGGTCTCTTCACCCTGGAGCTGCCGCCCGGGATCCGGACCGGCCAGAGCTTCGAGGTGCTGGTGCGGCGGGTCGCGGCGCGCTTCGGCAAGGCGCCGCCGCCGCCGCCGCCAGTGCTGCAGAGCCCGCCCTCGCGGCGGCTCGAGAAGCCGCGCAAGCCCGCGGCCGCGGCTCAGCCCGAGGCGGTGATCGAGCGGCGGATCCTCTGGCGCTATGTGGTGGGAAGCTTCGTGGTGCGGATCCCCGTCAGCACCGGCGAGCGGATGCTGATCCCCGAGGCGATGACGCTGGCGGTCATGAAGTGGCGCCAGGCGCATCTCTCGCCGGGGAACCGCTGGGCGCCGGTGCTCGACCGCTACATCAAGTACTGCTCGGCCCGCCTCGACGCGATCGGCGGAGTTTCGTCAGAGGTGCCGCCATCGCTGACCTGGATGCCGCCGCTCCCGGGCGAGGGCGGCAAGGGACCGGGACTGGGCCCGCGCGAGCGCCAGCTCTGCGGCAAGGTGGTCGAGGTGCTGTTCGACTGCCACGGCGGCTTCGAGGGCTTCGTGCTCGACGACTGCTGCGAGCGGCGCCCGGTGGAGAGCCGCGAGCGCGGCCTCGCCGATCTCATCCTGCGCGCCTGCCGCGAGAACCTCACGGTCTGCGTCAGATTCTGCCCGAAGACCGGCAGGATCGAGGGACTGACGATCGGACCGTGAGGCGCGGCAGCCCGGTCAGCGCGCCGGCTTCCAGGCCTCGATGATCGCCGAGGCGACGTAGTTCTCGACGCCGCGGCCGGGCGCCCAGGTGGCGATGAGGTCGCGGCTCTCCGGCTTCACGGTGACGCGGACCTCTGTGAAGCCAGCTTCCGCGAGCCAGTCCTCGATCCTTTGCGCCGGCGCCGCGCCGACGACGCAGCCGCAGATCAGCTCCTTGTCGCCGGCGAGCTCGGCCGAAAGCGGCGCGATGTTGACGACGTCGGAGATCGCGAGGCGCCCACCCGGCTTCAGCACCCGGAAAGCCTCGCGGAATACCTGCGCCTTGTCAGGCACCAGGTTGATGACGCAGTTCGAGAGGATCACATCTGCCGTCTTGTCCGCGATCGGCAGATGCTCGAGCTCGCCGAGCCGGAACTCGACGTTGCCGGCGCCGATCCTGGCGGCGTTGTCGCGCGCCTTCGCCAGCATCTCGTGGGTCATGTCGACGCCGATGACGCGGCCCTTGGAGCCCACCTGCTTTGCCGCCAGGAAGCAGTCGAAGCCGGCGCCGCTGCCGAGATCGACCACCACCTCGCCTGGCTGCATCGCCGCGATCGCCTGCGGATTGCCGCAGCCGAGGCCGAGATTGGCGCCCTCGGGAACCGCGGCCAGCTCGGCGGCGGAATAGCCCATCTGGCGCGACTGGCTCTCGAGGGTCGATCCGGCCGAGGCGTCGCAGCAGGAGGGCGCGCAGCAGCTCGACGCGGTGCCGGCGGCGACGCTGCCGTAGCGGGCGCGGACCATCTCCTTGACTTCGGTGCTGTCCATGACTTCGTCCTTTCCTGTCTAGTGCCGCCGGGCGTCCCGGCGGAGCAGCGGCAATGCGAGTGCGACACCGGCGAGCTGCGCCAGGATGAAGGCCGGCGCGTCGACCGGCCGGATGCC
Source organism: Allostellaceae bacterium (assembly GCA_035507155.1). Classification (GTDB taxonomy): domain Bacteria; phylum Pseudomonadota; class Alphaproteobacteria; order ATCC43930; family CGMCC-115725; genus DASZHJ01. The sequence continues at coordinate 8,679 of DATJOK010000114.1, read as the reverse complement.
GGCGAAAGTATCGGTGAGGCTGCGGGCGACGGTCACCGCCGGATTGGCGAAGGAGGTCGAGGCGGTGAACCAGTAGGCGCCGGTGATGTAGGCGGCGACCGCGAAAGCGGTGACCGGCGCCGCATGGGCGCGGCAACCCCAGATCGTCGCCAGGAGGCCGAAGGTCGCCACCACCTCGGCGATCCATTGGCCAAGCCCGGCGCGGGCGTGGGTCGAGAGCTGCAGCAGCGGCAGGTCGAACATCAGATGGGCGAGCCACACGCCGGCGACCGCGCCGGCGATCTGGGCGATGACATAGGCCGGCACCGCGCGCCAGTGCAGGCCGCCGGTCAGTGCCGCGGCCAGCGTCACTGCCGGGTTCATGTGCGCGCCCGAGCGCGGGCCGAAGGCGAGGATCAGCGCCACCAGCGCTCCGCCGGTGGCGATCGCATTGGCGAGCAGGGCAAGACCGGCATTTCCGCCGCAGAGCCGCTCCGCCATGATGCCGGAGCCGACGACGGCGATCAGCAGCATCGCCGTCGCGATGCCTTCCACCGCCGCGGCCTCGGTCAGCGGATGCGACAACCCGCCGGCGCGCCGCATCGCGGCACGCCAGAGAACCTCCGACGTCACGAGGCCTGCCCCTCGGCCGCGTCATCGCGCAGGCGGCCGATCGCCCGGACCTGTCCGGTCAGCGCCATGCGGTCGAGCTTCTCGATCGGCAGGCTGGTGAAGATCTTGATCCGCCGCTCGAGGGCGCGGAACGCTTCCCGGAAGGCGAGCATGCGCGTCGCCTCGGAGCCTTCCACCGCGGCAGGGTCGGGCACGCCCCAATGGGCCGTCACCGGCTGGCCGGGCCAGATTGGGCAGACCTCGCCGGCGGCCTGATCGCAGACGGTGAAGACGAAATCCATGACAGGCGCGCCCGGCCGGGCGAATTCGTTCCACGACTTCGAGCGCAGGCCCCGGGTGGGGAATTCCAGCTCCGCCAGCAGCTGCAGCGCCAGCGGATTGACCTCGCCCTTCGGAAAGCTGCCGGCGCTGAAGCCCTGGAAGCGCCCCTTGCCCCAGTGATCGATGAGGCTCTCGGCGAGGATGCTGCGCGCCGAGTTGCCGGTGCAGAGGAAGAGGACGTTGTGGATCTCCGTCGTCATCAGGCGCTCCGCTTGCGCGAGCGCGCCGGGACGGCCGCCGCCGGACGGCAGGCCGGCGCGCAGACCGCGGCGCCCCGGCCGCAGCAGTTCTCGGTGAGGAACCCGACGAGGCCGTTCATCGACTGGAAGTCCGCGGCATAGATGAGCTGCCGGCTGAGCCGCCGCTGGGTCACGAGGCCGGCGCGGTGGAGGTGCTGCACGTGGAAGGTCAGCGACGACGGTGGTATCCCGAGCCGCTCGGCGATGACGCCGGCGGAGAGGCCCTCCGGCCCCCGCTCCACCAGCATCCGGAAGATCGACAGGCGGGTCTCATGGGCGAGCGCCGCGAGGGCCGCTACGGCCCGGTCACTGTTCATCGGTTCGCTCCGACAATTCGAGTATGATTGAAATATCAGCCGGCGCGCCGGCCGTCAACGACATTTCGAGGAAAGTCGAATGTTTCGTCGCTGCGCGGAAGCGACGTCGGGTGCGCCGGGCGAGGACGCGCAGCAGCTCGGTCGCGAAGGCCGACGGATTGCCGACGCATAGACCGCGAAATCGTCTTCGCCGAGCGCCGTCCACCCCTCTCAGCAAGAAGTGAGCAGCGCGCCGATCAGTCCGACCGGCGCTCCATCTCGTGGGCGGCGGACTCCAACGACCGCAGCCTGCAGCGCAGCCGTTGCGACTGGCCCCTGAGCTTGCGGTCGAGATCCTGCTGGGCTTGCTGCCAGAGCGGCGCCGCGGCCTCGAGGAGCTTCAGGCCCTTGCGGGTGAGATGCGAGTGCCGCCCGGCGCGGCCGCGCCCGCCGTCGCTCGCCAGCAGGCCGCGCCGCTCGAGGATCTTGACGTTGCGAAGGAGCGCCGAATGCTCGACGTCGCAGCGCTCGGCGAGCGCCGCCGCCGACATCGCGCCTTCCTGATGGATGATCGCCATCAGGAAGAACTGGGTGATCTTGAGATCGACCGGCTCAAGATAGGCGTTGTAGGCGCGGGTCAGCGCGTTGGCGGCAACCCGGGTGCGCCGGGCGAGGCAGACGTCGCCGATGCTGTCGGGGAGCGGCATAAAACGGCATATACCATTTTATGGCGGCGCGCCGCAAAGGCGCTGCTCCGATCAGCCCATGCCGGACATGGTGAAGGCCGCCGGGTGATGCCTCGGCGAGCGGCGACCGTCGGCGCCGTCGATCGCCGCGACGCAGGCGGCGGGTGTCGGCGTCCGGGCATCGGCCGCCAGGATCCTGAGGCCGACGCCGGCCTCGGCGAGCGCGAGCGCCTCGGCGCGGCCCACGGGCGATGCCAGGGGATCCGCGGCGACCAGGTGGATCACGCGCCAGCCGAGCATGGCGAGCGCGACCGCGCGCTCGGCGGGCGCGGCATCGGCGGGCTCGAGGACGGCACCGGCCGGCAGAGCATGGCGAAGCGCCGCCTCGCTCGCGGCATCGAACAGCACGAAATCCGCCTGCTGCAGCGCGCCCCGGGCCGCCGCCGAGAGCGCACCGCCCTCGCCCGCTTGCACCAGCCACACGCAGCCGGGCTCGACATCAACCACATCGGACATGCAGGCCTCCTCGCGATCCGACATCCCACGATAAAATACGCGCTTCTATATGTCAAATACATCGAATATACATTAATATACTGTTTAATATGCCCGACGCAAACATTGACGTCCGTGACGCGCCGACCTCGACATTCGCTCTGCTGAATCGCCGCCGGACTTGCTGAAGTACGCAACGTTCCTTCGCAGGAACTCGCGACGGGCACGCGCGCAGTCTGCTATCTGCTGGCCTATCAGAGACAGATTTGAGGAAGCCTTCCATGAGCGCGCACCGTCTCTCGCGTCGACGCGTGCTGGCAGGGCTCGCCGGATCGGCGGCGATGGGCGGCGTGGTTCCGCGCATCGCCTCTGCGCAGGCGGGCGCGCCTGTCGAGCTCGCGGTCGACCACCGCACCATCGAGGTCAATGGCCGGCCCGGCCACCTCCTCGGCATCCTGCAGCCGAGCGGCAAGCAAGGCCTCGCGACCGAGGTGGGCAACGCCTTCCGCGTCCACCTCGTCAATCGGCTCGACACGCCGACGACCGTGCACTGGCATGGGCTCACGCCGCCTTCAGACCAGGACGGTGTCCCCGAGCTTTCCCAGCCGCCGATCCCTGCCGGCGCCTCGCACGACTACGACTTCCCGCTGAAGCATTCGGGAACCTACTGGATGCACTCGCACGTGGGCTACCAGGAGCAGCTCATGTATGCGCCGCTCATCATCGCCGATCCCGCCGATCGCGGACGCGACGAGCAGGAGATCGTGATGCTGCTCGCCGACTTCAGCTTCAAGCCGCCAGAGGAGCTGGCGGCGGCCCTGCGCGAGAGCGGCGGCATGGCCGGGATGAAGATGGGGTCTGGCAACACCGCAGGGATGTCCGGCATGAGCGGCATGGGAAACATGCAGGGCATGTCGCACGCGTCGGGCACGGCGGCCGGCGCCGAGCCGGACGTCAACGACATCGACTACGACGCCTATCTCGCCAACGACCGCGCGCTCGGCGATCCCGATGTCATCCGCGTCGAGCGCGGCGGCCGGGTCCGTCTTCGCGTCATCAACAGTGCCTCCGCCACCGCCTTTCACCTCGATCTCGGTCGGCTCACGGGTGAGCTCATCGCGGTGGACGGCCAGCCGGTGCGAGCGCTCAGGGCATCCCGCTTTCCGCTGTCGATGGCGCAGCGCATCGATGTGCGCCTGCAGTTGCCGAGCGGCGGCGGCACTTATCCAATCCTGGCACTGCGCGAGGGCGCACGCGAGCGCGCCGGCGTCGTGCTCGCCACCGCGGATGCGGCTGTGTCGCGCATCGCGACACTCTCGGCGAAGCCGTCGCCCGTCCTCGACCTCATCCTCGAGCGCAAGCTGACGGGTACAGAGCCGCTTGCCCCGCGCGAGGCCGATCGCATCCATGATGTCCGCCTCGCCGGCGACATGACGAGCTACGTCTGGACCATCAACGAGAGGATCTACAGCGAGCACGAGCCGCTGATGGTGAAATCCGGCGAGCGGGTCGAGCTTGTCATCCGCAATCTATCGATGATGAGCCACCCCATGCATCTGCACGGGCACAGCTTCCAAGTGGTGGCGATCGGCGGTAAGCGCTTCGCCGGCGCGCGGCGCGACACCGTGCTGGTGCCGGCGATGGCGTCGGTCACCGTCGCCTTCGACGCCGACAATCCAGGCCGCTGGGCCTTTCATTGCCACAATCTCTACCACATGGAAGCCGGAATGATGACCGAGGTGAAGTACCAGGCTTGATCTGGACTTCGTGCCTGCGGAAGGCGCTAGAATGCGCCGGAAGCGGAGCCAACCGCTCCGGCGACGGGGAGGACACGCATGTCGGAGGCCATCGGCAGGATGGACGGGCTTGCGCCGCGCCCGGGCGATCTCGACCCGATCGAGACGGCGTCGCGCGATGCGATCACGGCGCTGCAGATCGAGCGCTTGCAATGGTCGCTCGCGCATGCCTACGAGAATGTGCCACACTACCGTCGCAGCTTCGACGCTGCCGGGCTCCGGCCCGAGGATCTGCGCGAGCCGTCCGATCTCCGCCGCTTCCCCTTCACCGCCAAAGCGGATCTCCGCGCCAACTATCCTTTCGGCATGTTCGCGGTGCCGCGCGAGCGCGTGGTGCGCATCCACGCCTCCTCCGGCACCACCGGAAAGCCAACCGTGGTGGGCTACACGGCGCGGGATATCGAGACCTGGTCGGGGGTGATGGCGCGCAGCATTCGCGCCACCGGCGGGCGACCCGGGATGAAGATGCATGTGGCCTACGGCTACGGTCTCTTCACTGGCGGGCTCGGCCTCCACTACGGCGCCGAGCGCCTCGGTTGCACGGTGATACCCGTCTCCGGCGGCATGACGGAGCGGCAGGTCCGCCTCATCGCGGATTTCGAGCCCGAGATCATCGCGGTGACGCCGAGCTACATGCTGGCGATCCTCGACGAGTTCCGCGCTCAGGGCCTCGACCCCCGACGCTCCTCGCTCGAGGTCGGCATCTTCGGCGCCGAGCCCTGGACCAACGCCATGCGGGCGGAGATCGAGGAAGCCTTCGACATGCATGCGGTCGATCTCTATGGACTCTCGGAAGTGATCGGCCCCGGCGTCGCCGCCGAATGCGTCGAGACCAAGGACGGCCTCCACATCTGGGAAGATCATTTCTATCCGGAGATCATCGACCCGGAGACCGGCGCGGTATTGCCGGATGGCGAGCGCGGCGAGCTGGTGCTGACCTCTCTTACAAAGGAGGCGATGCCGGTGATCCGCTATCGCACCCGCGACCTCACGCGCCTCCTGCCAGGGACCGCGAGGTCGATGCGACGGATCGAGAAGATCACCGGGCGCTCGGACGACATGATCATCCTGCGCGGCGTCAATGTCTTCCCGACCCAGATCGAGGAGTTGATCCTCGACGAGGCGCATCTGTCGCCGCATTTCCAGATCGAGCTCGGACGCGAGGGCCGTCTCGACACCATGACGATCCGCGTGGAAGCGCGCGCCGCCGCCGCGGATGCGACGAGGCCGGGCGCCGGCGCCGAGAGGCTGGGCCACCGCATCAAGACCATGGTCGGCGTCACCGCCCTGATCGAGGTCATCGACCCCGGCACCCTCGAGCGCTCGGTCGGCAAGGCCAAGCGGGTCGTCGATCTCCGGCCGAAGGACTGATCAGGCCCTGCGCTGCTGGGCGTTCCAGTTCCGCTCCAGATTGCTGATGAGCGCCGGGCTGAAGTGGCAATAGGCCTGCTCGCGGGCGTAGACCGCCATGTAGCGCCGGAAGAGATCGAGCGGCTCCTCGGAGACTCGGAATGCCCGGCGATTGCCGGCGGCGCTCACCACGCCGGCGCTGGTGAAGCCCTCCACCACGCCGTCGATCGCCGCGTCCATGCTGCCGCTCGGCGCGATCTCGTCGCAGATGAGCCGGCCCTCGGGGCTGTCGCAGTCGAGGCGGCGCCCGTAGAGGATCGCCTGCCGCGCGATGCGGGCGCCGGTGAAGCGGGTGAGCCGCAGATTGGCGGCGCCGGGGATGATGCCTTCCTTGCGCGCCGGCAGGGTCATGTAGGCGTCGGCGGCGGCGACGACGTAGTCCATCGCCAAGAGATACTGGCAGCCGCCACCGATCGCGAAAGCCTCGACCGCGGCGATCCACGGCTTCTCGAGCGTGCCGCCCTCGAGTTCGTCCGGGCTCGCATCGGGACGCGCGAGGCCGCGCAGGATCTTGTTGACCGGCCCCAGGTCGCGCTTCATGTACCAGACGTAGGAAATCTTCCCGTGATAGAGGTGCGTGAGATTGATGCCGGCAGAGAACACGCGCCGGCCCCGATATTTCGGGTGCTCCACCGTGTCGCCGCGCAGCACGGCAATATCGGTCTCGGGATCGAGGATGGCGAGGTCGTAGGCAGTCTCCGCCGCGTCGATGGTGGCCTCGTCCTCGGCGTTGAGAAAGCGCGGGTTGCGGAGCGTGACCACCGCCGCCTTGCCGCGGCGCTCGATCGTCGCGGCGCCGAGATCGAGCCGTCCCGCGGCACGGAATTCCGGCAGCCGCGCCAGCGCCTCCGGCCGCGGCAGCAGCATGGCATGGCAAAGATGCGTGCCGGCGGCGGGATCGGCCAGCACGCGCGACAGGAAGATGCCCTGGTCGACCTCCAGCCCGTCCTTGTCGCGCTGCGGCAGCTCGGTCTCCGCCGCGACCTGCGCCACCGTCGGCGTCAGCCCCGGCACCAGGCGCGCCGCCTCAAAGACGAGCTTCTCCACGCGGATGAAATCGGTGCATTCGCGAGTGAGCTCGCGATAAACCGCCGCGGCATGCACGGCAAGGAAACGCTCCCGCGTCTCGCGCCCGATCCGCAGCACCAGCTCCGCCGCATGGGCCTCGTCAACGGTGCGCCGCGGTTTCGCCGGCAGACACGTCAGCAGCGCGCCTCCCGCCTGCCAGAAGCGGGAGAAGGCGGAAGCGTCCCGACGATAGTCCCCGCTCGCCGCCGGCCGCTCGCCAGCCCAAGCCGCCGCCTCGGCCGTCCGTGGTTCCAGGCTGGGTGCCATCGCTCGTCCTCCCTGTTGCCGGGAGTCCGGTGTAGAGCACCTTCGCCGCTCGCGGCAAGCCTGCTTACTTGGCGTAGGTCCTGAGCTCCAGCGCCTCTTGCGGCTCGACGAAAGGATAGGGCCCGTCGAAATTGCCGACCGTGACGGTGTGCGAGATGATGCCGACATCGGGAGACCAGACGTGGACCTGGAAACCCGGCGGCTCCAGCGCGAAGACGCCGTCGACACCGGGTCGGAGGTCGAGCGCCACCTGATGCGCCGTGCTGGGCGCGGTCGCGGCCAGCGTGCCGCGCCAGCGCACCTGGATCGCCCGATGGAGATGGCCGCAGAGCACCCGCTCCACCTGAGGATGGCGCTCGATCACCGCGCCGAAAGCGTCGCGGCTGGCAAGCCCGATCACGTCCATATGGTCGATGGCGGTGCGGAAGGGTGGATGATGCATGAAAATCACCGTCGGCCGATCACGCCCCGCCGCCAGCACATCCTCGAGCCAGGCGAGCCGCTTCTCGCAGAGCGTGCCGCCCCCTGAGCCCGGGATCACCGTATCGAGGCCGATGAGCCGGACGGGATAGTCGTCGATCACATAGTGCTGGAACCCGCTCTTCGGCAGGTAGGCGTGATGAGCGAAAACCCTGGCGAGGTTCTCGCGCATGTCATGATTTCCCGGTACGAGGTAGACCGGCATCGGGAGTCCGGCGAGGAGATGGTGCAGCATCTCGTATTCCTCGATCGCGCCCGCATGGACGAGATCGCCCGACGCGATCACCACGTCCGGCCGCGGTTGCATCTCGCCGATCTGGCGGATAGCGGCGCGCAGCATGTCGTTGGTGGGCACCCGGCCGTAGGCGAGCACTCCCGGGGCACGCACGTGAAGGTCGCTGATTTGCACGATGATCATCACTCTTTACCTCGGAGAAGAAAGGCGCCGCGGCGATCTGCCGCGACGCCTCAGGTCACAACGATATAGGGTCGAGCGGGCCTAGAGCGAGCCCAGCTGCACCAGTTTCTCCTGATAGGGCTTCATGATCTCGTCGGCGCTCTTCTGGGCGTCGCGCACCGCCTCCGCCGGCTGCTTCTTGCCGGACAGCACCGCCTGCACTTCGTCCTCGATCGCCTTGCGGACGGCCACGACGTTGTAGGTGGCAAGCCACGGCTGGCCATATTCCAGCTGCTTCAGCGCAATCAGCGCGTCGGGATGCTGATCGATGAAGGCCTTCATCTCCGGAAGGTCATAGGAGCTCTTGCGCGGCGCGAAATAGCCAGTGACGCGGCTCCAGTCGCCCAGCGTTGCCGCCGAGGTCATGTACGAGACGAACGTCCACGCCGCCTCGCGCTGTTCCGGCGAGAGCTTCTTGAAGATCACCATCGAGCCGCCACCGATCGGGGCCGCGTTGCGCTGCTTGCGCGGCACGAAGGCCACCTGGTAGGGAAATTTCGCGCTGTTGCGGATGAAGGTGAGCGATCCCGTCGACAGCATCACCATGGCGGC
>DATJOK010000113.1:0-25027 GCA_035507155.1 Allostellaceae bacterium | reverse complement strand
CGCCGAGCCAGCCGCGGCTCACCTTGCCGTGCTCGCGCAGCTGGTCGATGACCGGCTTGGCGAGGTTCGAGGGGATGGCGAAGCCGATGCCGACGCTGCCGCCATTGGGCGAGTAGATCGCGGTGTTGATGCCGATCACCTCGCCCTTGAGATTGAAGGTCGGGCCGCCGGAGTTGCCGCGATTGATTGGCGCGTCGATCTGCAGGAAGTTGTCATAGGGACCGGCATGGATGTCGCGGCCCTGCGCCGAGACAATGCCGGCGCTCACCGTGCCGCCGAGGCCGAAGGGATTGCCGACCGCCACCACCCAGTCGCCTACCTGCTCGGTCGAGCTGTCGCCGAAGGCGACGGAAGGCAGCGGCTTGCCGCCGTTGTCGATCTTGAGGAGCGCGAGATCGGTCTTCGGATCGCGGCCGACGATCTTGGCAACGTGCTTGCTGTCGTCCTGCAGGATCACCGTCACCTTCTCCGAGCCGTCGACGACGTGGTTGTTGGTGACCACGTAGCCCGAGGGATCGATGATGAAGCCGGAGCCCAGCGCCATCTGCTGCGCATGCTGATGCTGCTCGGGGCGGCCGGGGTTGATGCCCTGCTGCTCGAAGAACTTGCGCAGGAAGTCGTCGAAGGGGGTGCCTTGCGGGAGATTCGGCATGCCCGGAGCGGCATCCTCGTCATCGGACTGGTCGTCGGCGCTCGCCTTCTCGATCACCGAGACGTTGACCACCGCCGGCAGCACCTTCTTGGTCAGCGGCGCCAGGCTCGGCATCTGGACCAGATTGGACCCTGCAGCCGCGTCCTGCGCCTGGGCATAGGGAGCGAGCGCCAGGCTCACCCCCAATCCCGCGGCGAGCAGCGCGGTGCGCGCCCCGGCGGTGCCGCGGGTGCGGAACAAACGCGCTGATAGAAGGTCGCTCATGAGTGATTCTCTCCTTGGGATCATCTGCCGCGCGCGGAGGCGGCTCCGCCCGGCACCTCAAGGAGAGATAAGCGAAGCGCGATTACGCCCCACCTACATCAGGATTAATTCCGTGTAATGACAGAAAAACGCCTCCGCCGGCGCTTGCAAGAATAGCCCGCTACTCCCCGTCGAGCTCGGCCAGCAGGGCGCGCAGCGACGGGCCGATGCGCCTCAGCTCGTCGCGGCGGGCGCGCGAGAGCCGCTCCAGCAGCGTCTCGGCCTTCGCGGTCAACATGACGTGAACCTGCCGGCGATCCGCGGCACCCCTCGCCAAAGGCCTGATCTGGTCCGTGGCGCTCGGCTCCGGTACATCCGGGGGCGTGCTGGCGCCGCTGCTGATTATGGGCGGCGAGATTACCCGCGTCGCCGATGTCATGGTGCGAAACGTCGATACCTTGCCGGGAAGCATGGGGATCGACGAGGCGGTGCGCTGGTTCTCCACCGAGACGGCGGGTGATGCGGCGACACCCACGCCGCACAAGAGCTATCGCATCGTCGACGAGAAGAGCGTCGTTCTCGGCATGGTCTCGCGGGCGGACGCGCTGCGCTGGCTGATGCAGGGCTGGCAGCCCCGCACGACACTCGCCACGGCCGCCGCAGAGAGATTGCCCGTCGTGGGTTACGGCGACGAGCTGGTGGGCGCGCTCGCCGACCGCATGGCCGCCGCCGATGTCGGCCGAGTGCCGATACTCCGCCGCGACGATGGCAAACTCATCGGCATCGTGACTCGCAAGGATCTGCTGCAGGTGCGCGCACGCATGCTGGTACAGGAAAAGATGCGGGAGCGGCGGCCACCACCCTGGCCGGCTATCGGCTTTCGCGGCGCCGGCTGACGGGGCCGTCCGTTCGAGGCCAGGGGCCTCAGAGCTTGCCGTGGCAGTGCTTGTATTTCTTGCCGGAGCCGCAGGGGCAGAGCGCGTTGCGCGGCGTCTTGGCCCAGGGATTGGCGCCGGCGGCCGTCGCCGCTGAGGCGGCGCCCGCAAAGGCTCCGCCGCCGTTGGCCTCGGCCCCCGCCATCGCCTCGGCGAGCGCCGGATCCTCGCGGCTCTCGCGCATACGGATGGCCGGACGCGGCTGCGGCACGTCCTCCGCCCGCTGGACGCGGAGCTCCACATGGGAGAGCACGCCCGTCACGTTGTCGCGGAGCTGCGACAGCATCTGCTCGAAGAGGTCGAAAGCCTCGCGCTTGTACTCGTTGAGCGGGTCGCGCTGCGCATAGGCGCGGAGATTGATGCCCTGGCGCAGGTGGTCGAGCGTCAGCAGATGGTCCTTCCAGGACTGGTCGAGGATCTGCAGCAGCAGGCTCTTCTCGGCCATGCGCATGACCTCGGGCCCGTGCATCGCCGCCTTCGCCGCCATCTTGTCGTCGGACGCCTTGATCAGGCGCTCACGGATCTCGGCGTCGGCGATACCCTCCTCCTTCGCCCAGTCGGCGACCGGCAGATCGAGGTTCAGGAGACGGAGGCACTCCTCGTGGAGAGCGGTCACGTCCCACTGGTCGGGGAGCGCGTTCTGCGGGATGGTGCGGGCGACCAGGTTCTCGATCACCTCGTGGCGCATGTCCGCCACCATCTGCGCCGCGTCCTCCTCCGCCATGATCTCCTTGCGCTGCTCGTAGACGACTTTGCGCTGGTCGTTCATGACGTCGTCGTACTTGAGAAGCTGCTTGCGGATCTCGTAGTTGCGCGCCTCGACCTTCTGCTGCGCCTTCTCCAGCGCCTTGTTGATCCAGGGATGGATGATCGCCTCGCCCTCCTTGAGGCCGAGCTTCTGCAGCATCGACTCCATGCGCTCGGAGCCGAAGATGCGCATCAGGTCGTCCTCGAGGGAGACGTAGAACTTGGAGGCGCCGGGATCGCCCTGGCGGCCGGAGCGGCCGCGCAGCTGATTGTCGATGCGCCGGCTCTCGTGCCGCTCGCTGGCGATGACGTAGAGGCCGCCGGCCTTGCGCGCCACCTCGCGGAAGGCGGCGATCTCGGCCCGGATCGCCTGCTCGCGGCGCTCGCGCTCGGCCGGATCCTCGATGCCCGCCAGCTCCTGCCGGAGCCGCATGTCGAGGTTGCCGCCGAGCTGGATGTCGGTGCCGCGGCCCGCCATGTTGGTGGCGATGGTAACGGCGCCGGGCCTGCCCGCCTGGGCGATGATGTAGGCCTCCTGCTCGTGGTAGCGCGCGTTCAGCACCTGGTGCGGGATCTTCTTCTTCTTGAAGAGCTCGGAGAGCTGCTCGGATTTCTCGATGCTGACGGTGCCGACCAGCACCGGCTGCTGGCGCTGCATGCACTCGACCACCAGCTCGGTGACGGCGTCGAACTTCTCGCGGATCGAGCGGTAGACCTCGTCGTCGTGATCGACGCGCATCACCGGCACGTTGGTGGGGACCTCGATCACCTCGAGCTTGTAGATCTCCGCGAACTCGGTGGCCTCGGTCATCGCCGTGCCGGTCATGCCCGCGAGCTTCGGGAACAGGCGGAAATAGTTCTGGTAGGTGATCGAGGCCAGCGTCTGGTTCTCGGTCTGGATGGTGACGGCTTCCTTGGCCTCCAGCGCCTGGTGCAGGCCTTCGGAATAGCGCCGTCCCTCCATCATGCGGCCGGTGAACTCGTCGATGATGACGACCTTGTCGTCCTTCACGATGTAGTCGGTGTCGCGCGAGAACAGCTTGTGCGCGCGGAGCGCCTGGTTGACGTGATGGACGAGGGCGATGTTGTGGATGTCGTAGAGCGAGCCGTTCTTCAGGAGGTCCGACCCGCGCATCATCTCCTCGATGCGCTCGACACCCGACTCCGTCAGCGTCACCGTGCGCTGTTTCTCGTCCTTCTCGAAATCCTCCGGCAGCAGCTTGGGGATGAGCGTGTCGACCCGGCGGTAGAGCTCGGAGCTGTCCTCGGTCGGGCCCGAGATGATGAGCGGCGTCCTCGCCTCGTCGATCAGGATCGAATCCACCTCGTCGACGATCGCGTAGTTGAACTTCCGCTGCACCATGTCGACGAGCCGGAACTTCATGTTGTCGCGGAGATAGTCGAAGCCGAACTCGTGGTTGGTGCCGTAGGTCACGTCGGCGGAATAGGCCTCGCGGCGCTCCGGATCGGTGAGCTCGTGCACGATGCAGCCGACGGTGAGGCCGAGGAAGCGGTAGATCTGCCCCATCCACTCGCTGTCGCGCTTGGCGAGGTAGTCGTTGACGGTGACCACGTGGACGCCGAGCCCCTCGAGGGCGTTCAGATAGACGGCGAGCGTCGCCACCAGGGTCTTGCCTTCGCCGGTCTTCATCTCGGCGATCATGCCGCGGTGAAGGACGATGCCACCCATCAGCTGGACGTCGAAATGGCGCTGGCCGAGGGTGCGCTTGGCAGCCTCGCGGACGGTGGCGAAGGCATCCGGGAGGATGTCGTCGAGGTCCTCGCCCTTCTCCAGCCGCTCCTTGAGCCAGGGCGTGCGCTGGCGCAGCGCGTCGTCCGAGAGCGCCGCCACCTCGAGCTCCAAGGCGTTGATGGCGTCCACCAGCGGCTGCAGGCTCTTGACGTAACGGTCGTTGGCGGAGCCGAAGAATCGCCGGGCCAGGGCGCCGATCATCAGAGGGGACCTCAGGGGTGCTTGAGCGCGACAGGAGATCGCCCGCGGGCGACCGGCTGAGAGATAGGGGGAGAAGCGCACGCTGTCAATTCGAGCGCGCGGCACCGGCGCAACAATTCCTTCATTTTCAGCCGATTGCCGGAAAATCCGCACGTCCGCGTGACCCCTCGCCTGCCGGCTTGCCCGCCGGTTCCGAATGTGCAACATGGGCGCCACTGCCGCTCCGGAAGCGGCCCACGCCCGCTCTCTTGCCCGCAAGGAATTCGATTATGTTCGGCCGCTCACTCCTCGCGCTGGCGATGGCCCTGCTCGCCGCCAGCCCCGCATTCGCCCAGACCTCGGCACCCGCCCCGGCTCAAGGCGATCCCGTGGTCGCCCGCGTCAACGGCTCGGAGCTGCACCGCTCCGACGTCCTGGCGGCGCGCCAGATGCTGCCGCCGCAGGTGCAGCAGATGCCCTTCGAGCAGGTCTATCCCCTGCTCCTCGACCGGATGGTGACCGAAATGGTCGTGGCCCAGGCCGGCCGCAAGCAGAAGCTCGCCGACGATCCCGAGGTCAAGAAGAAGATGGCCCAGATCCAGGATCAGGTGATCGAGGAGGTCTATCTCAACCGCTACCTGAAGACCGCCCTCACCGAGGACAAGATCAAGGCGCGCTACGCCGAATTCGTCAAAGAGCAGAAGCCCCAGGAGCAGGTGAATGCCCGCCACATCCTGGTGAAGACCGAGGACGAGGCCAAGGCGGTGATCGCCGAGCTCAAGAAGGGCGCCGATTTCGCCACCATCGCCAAGCAGAAGAGCACCGATCCCGGCAGCAAGGACAATGGCGGCGACCTCGGCTGGTTCGGCAAGGACGAGATGGTGCCGGAATTCGCCGACGCCGCGTTCAAGCTGCAGAAGGGCCAGTTCACCGAGACGCCGGTGAAGACCCAGTTCGGCTACCACGTCATCAAGGTGGAGGACCGGCGCACCGCGCCGCCGCCGACCCTGGAGGAAGCGCGCCCGCAGCTGGTGGCGATGCTGCAGCGCCAGCTCTACGAGGCGAAGATCAAGGAACTGCGCTCCGGCGCCAAGGTCGAGACCTTCAATCTCGACGGCTCCAAGATGGTGCCGGCGCCCGCTCCCGGCGCCGCCCCGGCGCCCGCCAAGCCCTGAGGCGGCGCGCTTCATGCCGATGCTGTCGCCGCTGGCGCCTGCCCGCTTCCCGCACCTGCCGCCGCTCAGCGGCGTCAAGCTGGCGAGCGCCGCCTGCGGGATCCGCTACCAGGGCCGCGACGATCTGATGGTGGCGGTGCTGGATCCCGGCACCGCGGTCGCGGGTGTCTTCACCCGCTCGCAGACGCCCGGCGCGCCGGTGGACTGGTGCCGGAAATGCCTGCCGCAACGCGTCGCCCGCGCGAGCGTGGTGAATTCCGGCAACTCCAACGTCTTCACCGGCCGTGCCGGCCGCAAGGTGGTGGAAGCGACGGCGAAGACCGCGGCGAAGCTGGTGAAATGCCGGCCCGACGAGGTCTATATCGCCTCCACCGGCGTCATCGGCGAGCCGCCGCCGGCGGAGAAGATTCTCGCCGGCCTGCCCAGCGCCTTCGCCGAGGCCTCGCCGGGGCATTGGCCGCAGGCAGCGCGCGCCATCATGACGACGGATACCTTCCCGAAGGGCGCCACCAAGACCGCGAAGATCGACGGCGTCACCGTCACCATCAACGGCTTCGCCAAGGGCTCCGGCATGATCGCGCCGGACATGGCGACCATGCTGGTCTATCTCTTCACCGATGCGGCGATCGCGGCGCCGGCGCTGCAGCGCCTCCTCACCGACACCAACGAGATCTCCTTCAACTCGATCACCGTCGACGGCGACACCTCGACCAGCGACACGGTGCTGCTCTGCGCGACGGGGAAGGCGCCGCACAAGAAGGTGACGCGCGCCGCCGACCCGCGCCTCAAGGGCTTCAAGGCGGCGCTCGAGGCCGTCATGGTGGATCTCGCCCAGCAGGTGGTGCGCGACGGCGAGGGCGCGGAGAAATTCATCGCCATCGAGGTGAAGGGTGCGGTCTCCGATCTCTCGGCGCGCCGCATCGGCCTTGCGATCGGCAACTCGCCGCTGGTGAAGACCGCGCTCGCCGCCAACGACGCCAATTGGGGCCGCATCGTCATGGCGGTCGGCAAGGCCGGCGAGAAGGCGGATCGCGACCGCCTCAAGATTTCCGTCGGCGGCATCAAGATCGCCGAGAAGGGCGGACCGGTCCCGGGCTATGACGAGGCGCCGGTCACCGAGCATATGAAGGGCCGCGAGATCTCCATGCAGATCGATATCGGCCTCGGCAAGGGGCGCGCCACCGTCTGGACCTGCGACCTCACGCACCGCTACATCGACATCAATGGCAGCTACCGGAGCTGAGCCGGTTCCCGTCGTTCTCGTCGTCGCGGTGGCGCTCGTCGATGCCGACGGCCGCGTGCTGCTGGCCCAGCGCCCGGAGGGCAAATCGATGGCAGGCCTCTGGGAATTCCCCGGCGGCAAGGTCAATGCCGATGAGACGCCGGAGGCCGCGCTCATTCGCGAGCTGAAGGAGGAACTCGGCATCGACGTCGCCGAGAGCTGCCTTGCCCCCTTCACCTTCGCCTCGCATCGCTACGAGCGCTTCCACCTGCTGATGCCGCTCTATGTCTGCCGGCGCTGGCAGGGCACCGTCACGCCCCGCGAAGGCCAGGCCCTCACCTGGGTGCGGCCGCCGCGGCTCGACCAGTATCCGATGCCGCCTGCCGACAAGCCGCTGGTGGCGATGCTGCGGGACCTGCTCTAAAACCGGGCAGACATCCGGCCCCGCATCACCGGAATGTGAAAAACTCATAGCCACCAAAGGCTTCTGGCTGCCTATATGACCCTAGGCGGCCGCTCAGGGAATAACCGCGGCCCGCGGGGTGTCCATTCGACGCCCGGGATGCAGGGGAGCCGGCAAACGAGGCCGTGAGGCCAAGCTTCCGGCCGGCCGGGAGTGATCCACGCCACAGGGGGAAGGTGACGGCAGGCGCATGCTGCGCGCCCTGTCGTTCGAGCAGAACGAGCGCCCCGGAATCGCCGGCGGCGAGAAGGAGAGATCGTCGTGACGATGTCGGTAGTAGGCACTGTGGGGAGTCGTGTGATGAGCCGGTACCAGAATTCCAGCTGGACCATGGGGCGCGAGATCGCCGTGACCTGGCTCATCGCTGCCGCCGTGGTGGGCGTGCTGCTGCTGCTGCCCGCCCATGACGGCTCCAGCCTCGACCAGGCCCTGAGCACCCTGTCGCCGGCGGCATCGGTCGACAATCCGGCGGCATCGGAAGATCCAGAGGGCACGGAGCCTCCCGCCAGCAGCACCTGCCTGGAGCGCGACTACGCCAACGAGCGCTGCTGAGGCGCGCGGCGCGGAACGACTCCTGCGTCCTTCGACTCGGCCGCTTCGCGGCCGGCTCAGGATGAGGAGGTTGGGTGATGCTCGAAGGAAAATTTCCTCATCGTGAGCCGTGATGCGGAGCATCACGAGTCGAAGAACGCACGAGGGTCCCGCAGCCGGCTAGCGCCGAGCCTTCTCCCCCGCCGACTTCTCCACCGATCCCAGCGCATCGGCAAGGCGGGTGGTGGCGCTGCCGGGCTTGAGGGGCTGCGGCTGGCTCGCGTGCGGCGCCCAGGCGGTCAACGTCACGATCTCGAAGGTGGCCGAGATGCGCCCGTCCGCGCCGCCGAAGCGGTCGTGATAGATGGCCGCCATCCGCATCATCGTCGCCCGTCGGCTGAAGCTGCGCCGGCGGTCGCCGAGTGCATTGGTCTCGCCCATCGCGCGGAGCTCCGCCATCAGCGCGAAAGCATCGCGATAGGTGACGGTGATGCGGTCACTGTCCACCACCGGCAGCGCGAAGCCGGCGCGCTGCAGCAGTCCGGCGAGGTCGCGTGCATCGGCCATCGGCGAGACGCGCGGGCTGACGCCGCCTTCCTCCGCGAGCTCCGCCTCGAAGAAGGCGCGGCGCAGCTCGTGCAGCGTCTCGCCGCCGAGCACCGCGGCGAGCAGCAGCCCGTCCGGCTTCAGCGCATCGCGCAGCTGCAGCAGCGCGCCCGGCAGATCGTTGGTCCAGTGCAGCACCAGTGGACTCAGCACCAGGTCGAAGCTGCCGGCGACGAAGGGGAGCGCCTCCGCCTCGGCGGAGAGCCGCGCGCTTGCCCGCGGCGCGGCCAGGAATCTCGCCGCGTCGTCGCTCTCCACCAGCAGATCGAGACCGCCGCGCGCCGCCAGCGCCTGCTGCAGCGTCCCCGATCGGCCGCCCAGGATCAGTGCTCGCGAGAACTGCCGCGTCACGTCGCCCAGACGCTCCGCCAGCAGTGCCGCCGCCTCGTCGTGGAGGAACTCCGCGGTGCCGATGCTCGCCGCGCGCTCGCGATGGCGCCGCACCGCGCGGCGATCGAAGACCTGGATGCCATCACCCGTCATGCTCGCTATTGGGCCGAGGGACGGGCAAAAGTCAACGCGTTGACAGCCGGCTGCGGGCTGCGCTCCCCTCGTCTCATGGTGACCTTCGCACCTGCCGCCACGATCGCCCGCCGCTGGGGCGCGGCGACGCTCAACCTGGTGCTGCCGCCACGCTGCCTCGCCTGCGGCGCGGAAGTGGAGGCGCCGCACGGGCTCTGCGCCGGCTGCTGGCGCCAGCTCACCTTTCTCGGCGAGCCCTGCTGCGCCTGCTGCGGCCTCCCTTTCGCCTATGCGCTCGGCGACGGCACGCTGTGTGGCGCCTGTCTGCGGGCGCCCCCAGCCTATGATTTCGCCCGCGCAGCGCTGCGCTACGACGAAGGGAGCCGCGGCCTCGTCCTCGGCTTCAAGCACGGCGACCGGCTGCACGGCGCGCCCGCCTTCGGCGAGTGGATGCGGCGCGCCGCCGGTGCACTCCTAGCCGACGCCGATCTGCTGCTGCCGGTGCCGCTCCATCGGCTGCGGCTCCTGAAGCGGCGCTACAATCAGGCGGCGCTCCTCGCCTATTCCCTCGGCAGGTCGGCCGGCATCAAGGTGGCGCCCGACTGGCTGCAGCGCCGTCGCCGCACGCCGTCCCAGGGCGAATTCGGACCGGAGGGCAGGCGGCGGAACGTGCAGGGCGCCTTCGCGCTGAAGCGCGGCACCTCCGTAGCAGGCCTGTCGCTGGTGCTGATCGACGACGTCCTCACCACGGGGGCCACGGTGGAGGAATGCGCCCGGGTGCTGAAGCGCGCCGGTGCCCGTCGCGTCGGCGTGCTGACCCTGGCGCGGAGCCTGCGCGGCGAGCCCTGACGGCCCGCAGGTCTGCCTTGCCACAGGGCTATCCGGGGCGGCTCTTGACAGAAACCCGGGGAGCCCGACATTGGAGGGGCAGCAAGCGGAGGGGCACGATGGCCCAGGTCGAGATCTACAGCACCTTGTTCTGTCCCTATTGCGCCCGGGCGAAGGCCCTCTTGGAGCGCAAGGGCGTCAAGTACGTGAACATCGACATCCTCGAGGACCCGAGCCAGCGCGAGGAGATGCAGAGCCGCGCCGGCGGTCGCACCAGCGTGCCGCAGATCTTCATCGACGGCGAGCACATCGGCGGCAGCGACGAGCTGGCAGCGCTCGACCGTGCGGGCAAGCTCGATCAGAAGCTCGGGCTCGCCGCCCCATGACCACGAGCTTCAAGGCCGCCTGCCTGCAGCTCAACTCGGCACGCGAGGTCGAGCCCAACATCGCCAGCCTCAGGGAGCTGGGGCGCCGCGCCCGCGATCAGGGCGCCGATCTCATCATGTCGCCGGAGGTCAGCGACATGATCGAGCCCGACCGCGCGCTCCGCTTCGCCAAGGCAAAGGTGGAGGCGGAGCATCCGATGCTGGCGGCCGGCCGCGAGCTCGCCAAGGAGCTGGGATGCCATCTGCTGCTCGGCTCGCTTGTCATCAGGCTCGGGCCGGAAAGCCTCGCCAACCGCTCCTTCCTGATCCGGCCGGACGGCGAGATCGCCCAGCGCTACGACAAGATCCACATGTTCGACGTCGAGCTGCCGAACGGCGAGCGCTATCGGGAATCCGCGGTCTTCAAGCCCGGCGACAAGACGGCGCTGACGCCGCTCCCTTGGGGCGTCCTCGGCATGACCGTCTGCTACGACATGCGCTTCCCCCAGCTCTATCGCGCGCTGGCGCAGGCGGGCGCCGACTTCCTCACCATCCCCTCGGCCTTCACGGTGCCGACCGGCCGCGCCCATTGGCACGTGCTGCTGCGCGCGCGGGCGATCGAGAACGGCTGCTTCGTCTTCGCGCCGGCGCAATGGGGCGAGCACGCCAACGGCCGCAAGACCTATGGACATTCGCTGATCGTGGCACCCTGGGGCGAGGTGCTCGCCGAAGCCGAGGACGGCACCGGGATCATCCTCGCCGAGATCGACCCCGCCAAGGTGATGGAGGCGCGCCGCCAGGTGCCCTCGCTCTCCCACGACCGCGCCTTCGTGGCGCCACGCGCGCTCAAGAAGCCGATGGCGGCGGAGTAGACCATCCCGGCAGCGCCGCCTCCTTCGCCTTGATTGCAGCGATGCGCTGGACGGCAGCCGGGCGCGGCTGATCGACGATCCCCTGCTCGAAGGCGACGATGGTGAGCGCGCCGAAAGCCTGCAGCAGCTCACCGGGGCGCAGCAGGAAATCGGGATTGCTCGGGCGGCCGAAGCGCTCGTTCCCTTGCATGAAGGTCTCGTAGAGAACAGCGCCGCCCGGTGCCAGCGCGTCCACCAGCGCCGGGAACAGCGGCCGGTGGAAGTAGTTGGCGACGACGATACCGTCGAAGCCCTGGCCGAGCCGCCACGGTTCGCCGTTCTCGAGATCGATGGTCACGATCTCGACGCCGGGATCGCCGGCAAAATCCGTCCGCAGCAGCGCCGTGTCGCGATCGACGGCTGTCACCGGGAAGCCACGCGCGCGCAGCAATCGCACGTGCCGGCCTCCGCCGGCAGCCAGATCGAGGACCCGGCCGGCCCTTGGGATGAGCGGGATAAACCTTTCAATCCAAGGGGATGCGGGAAAGTCGGCGGGTCTGGGAAGGATGCTTGGCACTTGAAGCCTGAGATTGCTAAACCACCTCTTAACATGTCACAGTCTAGCGTGACTGTCGGGAATCGAGATCGCACATGATCCTCTATTCGCTCCGCTGCGAGGCCGAGCACGAGTTCGAGGCCTGGTTCCGCGACGGCGCCGCCTACGACGCCCAGGCGGAGGCCGGCGAGATCGCGTGCCCTCACTGCGGCAGCACCGAGATCGGCAAGGCGCCGATGGCGCCCAGGGTCGCCCGCAAGGCGGCAGAGCCCTCGCCGGCCCAGATCCGCCGCATGCTGCAGCAGGTGCGCCAGCATGTGGAGACGAACTGCGACTACGTCGGCGACAAGTTCGCCGAGGAAGCCCGTGCCATGCATGAGGGCAAGTCCGAGCGCCGCGGCATCTACGGCGAGGCGAGCGACGCCGAGCACCAGGAGCTCGCCGAGGAGGGGATCGAGGTGCATCGCATCCCCTGGGTCCCGCCCAACGACGCCTGAGAAAAGTCCCTTTTCTCCAATTTGACGGCGCCCGAGCGATCGGGCAGAACCGCGCCATCTCCAACGACGCTGGCCGCCTCATGCCCAAGTTCCGCACCCTCGATCAGATCGATCCCGCCGGAAAGCGCGTGCTGGTGCGCGCAGACCTCAACGTCCCGGTGAAGAACGGCCATGTCACCGATGCGACGCGCATCGAGCGGCTGGCGCCGACCCTGCTCGATCTCGCCAAGAGGGGCGCGAAAGTGATCGTGCTGTCGCATTTCGGGCGGCCGAAGGGGAAGCCCGATCCGGTCTTCTCGCTGAAGCCGCTGGTGGGGCCGCTGAGCCAGGCGTTGGGCGGCAAGCCGGTGGCCTTCGCCACGGATTGCGTCGGGCCGGAGGCGGAGAAAGTCGTCGCGGCGATGAAGCCCGGCGAGTTTGCGCTGCTGGAGAATCTCCGCTTCCATCCGGAGGAGGAGAAGAACGATCCCGGCTTCGCCAAGAAGCTCGCGGCGCTTGGCGATCTCTACGTCAACGACGCTTTCTCCGCGGCGCACCGCGCGCACGCTTCCACCGAGGCGCTGGCGCATCTTCTGCCGGCGGCGGCGGGACGGCTGATGCAGGCGGAGCTCGAGGCGCTGGGTGCGGCGCTCGAGACGCCGAAGCGGCCGGTGGCGGCGCTGGTGGGCGGCGCCAAGGTCTCCACCAAGCTCGACCTCCTGGGCTTCATCGTGAAGAAGGTCGACGTGCTGGCGATCGGCGGCGCGATGGCGAACACGCTGCTCTTCGCCGAAGGCGTCGAGGTCGGCAAGTCGCTCTGCGAGCGCGAGATGGCGGAGACCGCGCGCGGCATCCTCGCCGCGGCGAAAGCCGCCGGCTGCACGCTGATGTTGCCGGTGGACGCGGTGGTGGCGCGCGAGTTCAAGGCGAATCCGCCCATCGAGACGGTGGCGATCGACGGCGTGCCGGCGGATGCGATGATCCTCGACATCGGCCCCAAGACGGTGGCGGCGCTCGGCGACAAGCTCGGCCAGTGCAAGACGGTGATCTGGAACGGCCCCTTCGGCGCCTTCGAGACGCCGCCCTTCGATCGCGGCACCGTCGCGCTCGCGAGACGCGTCGCCGACTTCACAAAATCCGGCGCGCTCTTGAGCGTCGCCGGCGGCGGCGATACCGTGGCCGCGCTGGCCGAGGCCGGCGTCACGGAGAAACTCACCTATGTCTCGACCGCCGGCGGCGCCTTCCTGGAATGGCTGGAAGGCCGCGAGCTTCCGGGCGTCGCGGCGCTGGCACGCAGCTAGCACGCTCGTTCTCTTTCTGCTCGCCGCCGCGCCGGCGCTCGCCGTCGATCAGCCGCCGGGCGAGCGGATCACCGTCGATCCGGCGCAGCTCCCGCCGCCCTACGAGACGCGCAACAGCTCCAACGGGCCGCGTGAAATACGACGACCGGCAGACGCAACCCTGCGCGTGCCCGCGGGCTTCCACGCCAACCTCTTCGCCGACGGGCTCCGCAACGCGCGCTGGCTCGCGGTGGCGCCCAACGGCGACGTGTTCCTGGCGGAGCCCGGCCCCGGCATCGTGACGCTGCTGCGCGACGAGACCGGCAGCGGCCGCGCGACGAAGCGCGCGACCTTCGCCGCCGGCTTCGAGGCGCCGCACGGCATCGCCTTCCGTCCCGGCTTCATCTACATCGCCGACACCCGCGCGGTCTGGCGCATTCCCTATACCGACGGCGACGAGACCGCGCACGGCGCGCCCGAGCAGGTGACGCCAACCGGCGCCCTCGGCGACGGCGGCGGCCACTGGACGCGCAACCTCGCCTTCGCGCCCGACGGGCGACATTTCTATGTCTCGATCGGCTCCAGTAGCAATCTAGCCGAGGATCCGGAGCCACGCGCCACCGTGCGCATCTTCGATCTCGACGGCAGCGGCGGCCACACCTTTGCGAGCGGACTGCGCAATCCCGTCGGCATCGCGTTCCAGCCCGGCACCGGCACTCTCTACACGGTGGTGAACGAGCGCGACGGGCTCGGCGACGGTCTGGTGCCAGACTACCTCACACATCTGCAGGACGGTGGCTTCTACGGCTGGCCTTATTCCTATCTCGGCCAGCATCCGCAGCCGCGCTTCGCAGAGCGCCGGCCGGACCTGGTGCAGCGGGCGATCGCGCCCGACCTTCTCTTCCGCGCGCATTCGGCGCCGCTCGGCCTCGCCTTCTACACCGGCACGCAGTTTCCGCCAGCCTATCGTGGCGACGCCTTCGTCGCATTGCACGGCTCCTGGAACAGCGCGAAGCCGACCGGCTACATGGTGGTGCGGGTGCCGTTCAAAGATGGCAAGCCCGCCGGCTCCTACGAGATCTTTGCCAGCGGTTTCTGGGTGGCCGGCGACAGCCGGGCGGAGGTGTGGGGCCGCCCGGTCGGCCTTGCGATCGCCAAGGACGGCAGCCTGCTGATCGCCGACGACGTCGGCAACGCCGTCTGGCGCGTTAGCTATACCGGCAAGTGACGGGAATCGCGGGCGGATTCAGCACTGTTGCGGCGGCGCCGATTGGGGTATGATAGCGTATAATAAGCTATTGAAATTTAACCATATTCACTGGATAGAGCCATGCAAATTCCACCCGGCCAGGCCGCTCTGCCGCCCAATCCGGTGCCGCCCGCGCCCAACCTGACGCCGCCCGAGCGCGCCCAAGCGCTGGAGCCGACGCGGCAGGTCACTGCCGCCCGCGAGGACAGCAAGACGTCGGACAAGTCGCGCTCGCGCAGCGAGCACGAGGCCAAGAGCTCCGAGCATTCCACCAGCAGCCGCAGCAGCAGCCGGTCGCGCGGCAGCCTGATCGACGTCACGATCTAGCGACTCCCTCGACGCGCCGCCGCGCCCGGTCTGGACGGGCGCCCGCTTCGACGCCATCCTGCCGCCATGGCGATCGAGACGGCAGGGCGCGGCCCCAGCATCCTCAGGATTCCCGACGGCGATACCCGCGAGCGCAAGGTGTGCGCCGAGTGCGGCTTCATCGCCTACGAGAATCCGAAGGTGGTGGTGGGCTCGGTGGTCACGCTCGACGACCGCGTCCTGCTGTGCCGTCGGGCGATCGATCCGCGCCGCGGCTACTGGACGCTGCCGGCGGGATATCTCGAGCTCAATGAGTCGACCGCCGCGGGAGCGGAGCGCGAGGCCTATGAGGAGGCGCGCGCGCGGATCGCGATCGAGGGCCTGCTCGCCGTCTACGACATCCCGCGCATCAGCCAGGTTCAGGTGATCTACCGCGCGCGGCTCGCCGATCCCGCCGTCGAAGCGGGGCCGGAGAGCCTCGAGGTGCAGCTCTTCCGCTGGGAGGAGATCCCGTGGAACGAGCTCGCCTTTCCCTCCGTCCGCTGGGCGCTCGATCATTTCCGCGACTGGAAGAGCACCGGCGACGGCCGGACGCGCGGCAATCCTCCCGGTGCCACCGGCGCCTCACCCCCCTCCCCAACCCTCCCCCTCGAGGGGGGAGGGGGATGATCGAGATTTTGCCGCGTTGCCCCTCCCCCCTCGAGGGCGAGGGTCGGGAG
This sequence comes from Allostellaceae bacterium, assembly GCA_035507155.1. GTDB lineage: Bacteria > Pseudomonadota > Alphaproteobacteria > ATCC43930 > CGMCC-115725 > DASZHJ01. Next base: position 9,428 of record DATJOK010000113.1, on the reverse strand, counting down.
GGGGGTGAAACACCGACCTGGCTAGCGAGCGCTCGATAGCGCTGCATGGCCGCCACCGCCTCCGCCGCCATCAGCATCGCATTCCACGGCCTCGCGCTGGCGATGGTGCTCTACCTCGTCTCGGTCGGGCTCTCGATCACCCTCGGCCTCATGGGCTTCGTCAATCTCGCCCATGGCGCCTTCGCCGCCGCCGGCGGCTATGTAGCGCTGACGCTGATGAACCGCGCCGGCGTACCGTTCCCGATCGCCCTGGCGCTCGCCTTCGTCTCGGTGGGCGCGATCGGAGTAGCGCTGGAACGCCTGCTCTACCGGCGTCTCTACGGCGCCAGCGAGCTCGATCAGGTGATGTTCACCATCGGCCTGATCTTCGTCGCGGTGGCGGTGGCGAAGCTGATCTGGGGACCGCTAGCGCTGCCGGTGCAGCCACCCGCCTACCTCCGCGGCGATCTCGATCTGGGGTTCCGGACCTTCCCCGCCTATCGCAGCTTTCTCATCCTCGCCGGCGCCGTGGTGGTGACGCTGCTGTGGCTCGGGATCGAGCGCACGCGGTTCGGCGCCCAGATCCGCGCCGCCGTCGACAACCGGCGCATGGCGCAGTCAGTCGGGATCAATACCGGGCGCCTTTTCACCCTCACCTTCGCGCTCGGCAGCGCGCTCGCCGCGCTGGGTGGCGCCATCGGCGCCGACATGCTGGCGATCTATCCCGACTATCCGCTCGAGCACCTCGTCTACTTCCTGATCGTCGTCGCGGTGGGCGGCCTTGGCAGCATCCGCGGCCCCTTCGTCGCGTCGGTGCTGCTCGGCGTCTCCGACACCGCCTTCAAGTACCTCCTGCCCGAGCTCGGCGCCTTCTTCATCTACGCCCTGACGCTGGTGCTGCTGCTATGGCGACCGCATGGCCTGTTCGGGCGGGCGCGATGACCGCGACCATGCCGGAGGCGGTCGAGACCCTGGCGCGCCGGCACCGGCTGCACCCGCTGGAGGCGCTGCCCTGGCTGCTGGCGCTCGCCGCTTATTTCGTCTTCCCGAGCTATCTCGCGCTGGGCGCACAGATCCTGATCATGACGCTGTTCGCGCTCTCCCTCGATCTGATCCTCGGCTTCGCCGGCATCGTGACCTTGGGGCAGGCGGCATTCTTCGGCGCCGGCGCCTATGCGGCGGGACTCCTGGGCGCCCACGGCTGGAGCGAGCCGCTGAGCGGCCTCGTCGTCGCCGCCGCCGCCGCCGGTACGCTCGGCGCCGTCACCGGGTTCATCGTGCTGCGCACCGAGGGTCTGACGCTGCTGATGCTGACCCTGATGATCTCGGTGATGCTGCAGGAGGCCGCCAACAAGGCGGGCTCGATCACCGGCGGCGCCGACGGGTTGCAAGGCATCGCCATCGCGCCGCTGCTGGGCCATTTCCGCTTCGACATCTTCGGCCGCACCGCCTACCTCTACAGCCTCGCGGTGCTCTTCCTCGGCTGGCTCCTGGTGCGCGCCATCGTCCATTCGCCCTTCGGCCGCTCGCTCACCGGGATCCGCGAGAACGTCGCCCGCATGCACGCGATCGGCGCGCCGGTGCGGCGGCGGCAGATCATCGCTTACACCATCGCGGCGGCGCTCTCCGGTGTCGCCGGCGCGCTGCTGACGCAGACGACGCAGTTCGTGGCGCTGGAGGTGCTGGGCTTCGGCCGCTCCGGCAGCGTGCTCATCATGCTGATCCTCGGCGGCGTCGGCCGCCTCTACGGCGCCTTCCTCGGCGCGCCACTCTACATGCTGGCGCAGGACCGCCTTGCCGAGCTCGATCCCGCCTACTGGTACCTGCCGATCGGCCTGCTGCTGATCGCGGTGGTGATGCTGGCGCGCGGCGGGCTGCTCGGGCTCTGCGATCGCGCCCTGGCGCTGGCGCGGCGTCGCGGGAGCCGGTCGTGACCGACGCTGCCGCTCTCGAGACGCATGGCCTCTGCAGGAGCTTCGGTGCGCTGCAGGTGGCTGATAACATCAACTTCCGCCTGGAGCGCGGCGCGCGCCACGCGCTGATCGGCCCCAACGGCGCTGGGAAGACCAGCTTCGTCAATCTGGTGACCGGCGCGCTGCCGGCCGGCAGCGGCCGGATCATTTTGACCGGCGAGGACGTGACCGCGCTGCCGCAGGCGCGGCGGGTGAAGCGCGGGCTGGCGCGCACCTTCCAGATCAACACGCTCTTCCGCGGCCTCAGCGTGCTGGAGAATGTCGCGCTGGCGATCGCCGAGCGCCAGGGGATCGCAGGTCGTCTTTTCCGTCCGGCGGGCAGGTGGCGCGACGTGATCGAGGCGGCCTACCGGTCGCTGGAGCAGCTCGGCATCGCCGACGACGCCTCGCGCCTGGTCCGCGAGCTCCCCTACGGGCGCCAGCGTCTGGTGGAGATCGCGGTGGCGCTGGGACTTGCGCCCAAGGTGCTGCTGCTGGACGAACCGGCGGCAGGGGTTCCAGCGGCGGAAAGCGGCATTATCGTCGAGACCGTCGAAAGCCTGCCGACTGACATCGCCGTGCTCATCATCGAGCACGACATGGACCTGGTCTTCCGCTTCGCCCGCCGCATCACCGTGCTCGCGCAGGGCACGGTGCTGATGGAGGGAACGCCGGAAGAGGTGGCGGCCGACGCGCGCGTGCGCGAGGTTTATCTCGGCGAGGAGATCAGCCGGTGAGCGGCCTCGTCCTCAACACCGTGCGGGCGGGCTACGGCGAGACCGTTGTGCTGGACGGCATCTCGCTCGCCGTGCCCGCGGGCGGCGCGCTCGCGGTGCTCGGTCGAAACGGCGTCGGCAAGACCACACTCCTCGCCACCATCGCCGGCCATGCCACGCGGCACGGCGGCTCGATCGACTACGAGGGGGCCGCGATCGGCAGCCTCGCCGCCTGGCGGCGGGCGCGCCGCGGCATCGGCTATGTGCCGCAGGAGCGCGAGATCTTCCGCTCGCTCAGCGTCGAGGAGAACCTGACGGTGGCGAGGCGGCCGGGGCGCTGGACCCTGGCGCGCGTCTACGACCTCTTCCCGAACCTCGCCGAGCGGCGGCGGCACCAGGGCAACCAGATTTCCGGCGGCGAGCAGCAGATGCTGGCGATCGGCCGCGCCCTCATGGGAAATCCATCCCTGCTGCTCCTCGACGAGCCGCTGGAGGGGCTGGCGCCGGTCATTGTCGACGCGGTGCTGGCAGGGATCGTAAGGTTGGCGGCGGAAGACCGCCTCGCTTTCATCCTGGTGGAGCAGCACGCCCGCCAGGCCCTGGCGGTGACCCGGGAGGCGATCGTGTTGGATCGCGGCGTCATCGTCCATGCCGGCCCGAGCGCGGCGCTCGCCGCCGCCCCCGACCGCCTGGCAGGCCTGATGGGGGTGGGGGCGCGGCCGGCGGCGACAGCCGGAATTGCGAGATGAGCGAGACGAGCAAGCCCATGAGCGACGCCCCGAGCCTGCTGGAGCGGATGATCGGCCGCCTCACCACCCAGCGCGACCTGCTGGCGGAGGCGGCACGGCTCATCCGCGGCGTCGAGGGGCCGGTGCTGGAGGTCGGGCTCGGCAAGGGCCGCACCTACGACCACCTGCGCCGGCTGCTGCCAGAGCGGACGATCCTCGCCTTCGACCGCGACCTGCATGCGCCCGCCGCCGTGGCGCCGCCGCCGGAGCGGCTCTTCCTCGGCGACTTCGCCGAAACCCTGCCGGCGGCAGCGGCACGCATCGGCCGGACCGCCGCCCTCGCCCATGCGGATTTCGGCAGCCCCGACCGCGATCACGACGCCCGCCAGGCGCTGCGCCTCGGTCCGCTGCTGCAGCCGCTCATGCGGCCGGGCGGCGTGGTGCTGGCCGACCGCGAGCTGGCGGTCGAGGGCTGGGTGCGCGTGGCAATCGCGCCGGAACCGGCCTGGCCTTATTTCCTATGGCGGGCGGAGACGTAGAGTCGGGCCTCAGAGAGCGCGCTCGGACGGTTTCGCACACCAGAAGACATACATCGGAAAGGCGTCCGGGTGAGCCTCCTCGATGCTCGCCCAGTTCCCGAGATCGGTCATCGCGGGGTCCTGCGGAAAGCGTGTCCGGTAGTGGCGCGACATGGCCCTGCTCGTGTGCTCGAATCCAACGAACTCCAGGCCGAGGTCCTCCAGCATCGCCCCCAGCTGCGGCAGGGTAAATCGATGCTCGCAGGCGTGGAAAAGCAGATCGCGGCAGCCGTTGAGATCCCAGATGTCTTTCGACAATGCGAGGCGAGGAAAGGCCGCAGCCTCGATCCCGAACAACACGCGCTCACGGAAGTCGCGGATGTCGCCAGGGACGGGTGCAAGTCCCAAGGCGGCGATCCGCTCCCGTGCTGCGACGACCTCCTTTCGAGCGGCCTCGCTGTACAGCCCGACGCGCATAAATCCGCCCGGCTGCAGCAATTGGACGAGAACGCGCCAGCCGGCTGTCGGCGATTGCAGATGATGCAGCACGCCTACCACCTCGATCACCGGGAATTCGCGCCCGAGCTCACCGAGCCGCAGCAGATCGCCCTGAAGGAATTTTACGTTATCGACCCCAAGCCGCCGTCTCATGCGCTCCCCATAGGCGAGGCTCGCATGCGAGAGATCGACAGCCAGGACTTCGACATCTTCGAGGGCAAGCGCCGTCGTCATTGGCTGAACGCCCGTGCCGGCGCCCGCCACGAGGATGTCGAGTTTTCCCGCGATGAATTCGGGCAGAGTCGCCCGCGGATGTCTCTGCCGCAATACCTCGAATAGCCGTGTCCGCGACGGTCGCGGCAGCGCGAACCAGCGGGGATATGGCTGCTCTTCGTATTGGCGCTTGACGGCCCTCGATGTCTCATCCTCGCTTTCGCCGAGACTGGGCATCGCGTCGGCGATCTCGCGTTCCTCCATCGGCTCGAGGAGCGTGCGCTGAAGCAGCGGGCGGAAATGCGCCGACCAGCCATCGAGTGGCGCCTCCGCAAGCGCTGCCGCTCCATCCAGCGAGACCAGCGGCGCATAGAGAGCATAGTGCAGCAGCTGGTCCTCCAAGACCGGAGTTGGCTCCAGCGGAGCCGACAGCGCCATGTCGAGCGTCGCTTTCCGGATGGCGTGCCGCCGTTCCTCCGCTTCACTCTGGGCGAAGACGTAATTGTTGTTGAAGCATTGCAGTGCCAAAGCCGCGAGGAACGGTCGCGCTGCGGCCCCCAAACCGTCGGCAACGCCGACGGCGCGGCGCACCGCCGTCAGAAAGGCTTCCAGCGCAAGGTCGCGATTGACGGTCTTGGTCAGCAAGAGGCGGAGGAGCCGATCCGCGAGCACCGGCGGAAATGCGCCCTCGCGCAGCAGCCGATCCGCAGCCGCTTGACCGGCCTGGGCAGGCGCGGCGTCCAGACTATAGCAGGCACGCAGCTGAAGGGCGGCAGGCCTGGCGAGATCGCTATGTTCGATGTCCGGTGACTCAAAGCAACGGATGATGCCTGCGACGATTGCGGGATCGTGCTCGGCGGGCATGGCGCGGGTGATCGCCAGCATAAAGGCCGCACGGCTCTCCCGCGCCATCGGCGCCCGGCCTATTGCTTCGAGCCCATGACGCATCGCTTCCGGCGCGCGGCCGATGTCGCAGAAGAGCTCGACCAGCTGCAGTCGGACATCGACGAGCCTCGGATCGAGCGCGAGCGCATCGATGAAGCCCTGCGCAGCCTCCGCAGTTTGACCCAACTCGGCCAATACGGATGCGTGGTTGCGGACAACCTCGACGGAGGACGGCGCAAGTGCCCGCGCGCGCCTCAGGCTGCGCTCAGAGTCCGCCAGCTTGCCGAGGGCGGCAAGCGCCAGCCCCCGGCCGAGCAGCGCGCCCACGTCGCCGGCGTTGAGCTTCAGTGCACGGTTGTGGCTGGCGAATGCCTCGTCGTATCTCCCCTGAGCCGCGCGCAGGAGTCCGATCGCGTTATGAATGGCGGGTTCGCGTGGCCGCAACGCCACAGCCTCCGCCAGACTCGATTGGGCAAGTTCCTGTTGACCGGCCGCGGTCGCAACCATCCCCAGGAGATAGAGCGCATAGGGCTCGCGCGGAGAGAGCGCCAGCACTTGGCGACAGGCATGCTCCGCCTCCGCGAGGCGCCCGCTCTGATAGAGCCGAGCCGCTTCCGCGAGCGCCGCTCCCCCCATCGGCCTCGAGTTGCCGCCACGCGCCGCCTTCAGGGGTGTGTACCGCTCCTTGCGATCCGTCACCCGAACCGGCTCCAAGCCCAGTTGGCGTATATCATCGCAGGGAATAGCCGAGCGCAAAGAAAAAGCCGCTGGAGCCTGGGGCGGCTGTGCGCCTTGAGAGACGCGCCCTCACTGCAGATTGCGATGGAGCCAATTGCCATCTGCATCTCTCGACCACCGAACTCTTCACAGATGGCAAAGAAAAACCCGCCAGCCTTGCGGCTGGCGGGTCTAGAGCTACAGCCCTTGCGGACTGCTTAGAACTTCCACTTGGCCGAGTACTGGAACCGCATCTGGTTGCCGGTCTGGCCCGACTCGGTCTCGCGCTCGGTGTAGATGAACTCCGGGCCGGTATCCATGCTCGGGACCGGGCTCCAGATCAGGTTCACGTGCGCCGTGATGTAGTGCTTGTTGAGGGTCGTGAACGCGTTGGCGGCCGTCACGAAGCCACTGTCGTTCTCGAACTCAACGTACGAACCGTTCAAGTTCGAACGGAGGTTGTCCGCCCACCAATGCTGGTAGCCGGCCATGACGCCCCAGCCCGAGACCGCCTCGGAGCTGTTCGTCGCGCTGTTGACGTAGAGATCCGGGCAGCCACCCGCCGAGCAGTTCGGCGACAGATAGCGGCCCATGCCTTCGCCACCCCAGATCTGACCCACCAGGTCGTCCTTGCCGAAGGTCTTGAAGTCGCCACCGAGAGCAAGGCCATAGCCGAACTGAGAGGTGCTGGTATTGGCATTGACCCCAGTGCCGATGCCGGTGCTGCCGAACTGGTGATCATAGAGATCTCGGAAGATCGCACGTCCAGAGACGTGACCCCAGGGCTGCGTGAAGACAGCACCCGCCATAAAGTCGGGGATCTTGCTGGCGTTGGTGCCGGCAAAGTTGTCTGCCGTCGCCCCTGCCGCCGTATCGACCCAGCCGGTCGACGGATTCTCGATCGCGCCGATCAGGTTCAGGCCGATACCGGTGTCGTAGGTGTAGCGGATCTGCGGCTGGCGATTGGCGCCCGGAACGTTCTCACCGCCGAAGTCCAGATCCTCAGGCTCGGCGTTCAGATCGCGGAACGCGTCGAAGGTTTGACCGGCGAGGAACGGACCGATGGTGCCGTAGGCCTGGCGGAGACGGAGGCCGGTCGAGTTGCTCTCGGTGACCAGCGATTGGCTGTTCGTGACGCCGTTCGGGTTGGTGAAGTCACCTTCGATGAAGGTCTTCACCTCGCCGTAAGCGGTCGGCGTGCGGGTTTGGATGTTGAACCGCGACTCTGCCGCGCTCATCTGCGACACGCCATGGACGCCATGGCCGCCGGTAGCGGGATGCCCGTAGGCCGCATCGAGCGGGATGCCGACACCGCCGCCGAGGCCGCCGTTCTGGGAGCCAGCTTCCGTGAAGTCGTAGAAGTAGTCCAACTTCACATAGCCGCCCACGCTGAACGACGTGTTCGTGCCCGGAATAAGGAACGAGCCCGGATAAGAGCCCGCGCCCGGCGCGCCTTGGGCATGGGCGCCAGTCATGCCGGCGAGCAGAGCGACGGTGGCCGTGAGGCTCCCCATTGCCGCCGCGGCTTTTAGTTTGCGAAGTTTCATCTCTGTAACCCCCAAAGCCATGAATTCATGGATCCACGAAAGGATGGCGTCCTTTCTGCGTTGGTAGGAGGCCTGTTTCTCGCTCGCCAAACAAGGCGAAAACGCCTAATTGGCGCTATTTGTTGGCGGATGTGATTTATCTGCAACAGGTTGGCGACCACCCGGCGAGGTCCCGGCCCGCCGCCAGCCCGGCCGGAAAAAAGTGACTATATGAGCCTGATATCAAATACTTATAGCCCAGCGCCCTCGCTGGCAGGTGCCGCCATATCATCCTTCTGCGCAATCGACTCTTTCCGGATTTTAACGTGACGGCCAGCACCCTGCCGGCATGGCCCTTGACGCGCGTCTGCTTTGAGGGATGGAGCAGCCCCGCAGACGCCTCGCGTGTCTGCCCTCGCCGGTGGCGCCGAGCGGGAAGGAGCCGCTAAGCTCACTCCGCCGCCCCGCTTGCGGGCGGCCTCCGGAGGACGCCCATGAAGCCAACCGAGCGCGCCGGCTATTCCGCCATCGTCGACCGGCCGCCGCTGCGGTTGCCGGCCGACATCCGGATGGTGGTCTGGCCGATCGTCAACCTGGAGGTGTGGGAGATCGAGCGCCCGATGGCGCGCCAGGTATTGCCGGCGCCCACGGGCATGGCGGTGACGCCGGATATCCCCAACTGGAGCTGGCACGAATACGGGATGCGAGTCGGGATCTGGCGCTTCATCGCCGCCTTCGACCGCTTCGGCATCCGGCCGACGCTCTCGATCAACGCCAAGGTGACTGAGGATTACCGCCGGGTCGCCGCCGCTTGCCTGGAGCGGCAGTGGGAGTTCATGGGGCACAGCTACGTGCAGATGCCGATCCACGCGGTCGAGGATCAGCGCCGGCTCATCGAGCAGTCGCTCTCGACGCTCGAGGCTTTCACCGGCAAGCGGCCGGTCGGCTGGCTCGGTCCCGGCCTCACCGAGACCTACGACACCCCCGATCTGCTCGCCGCCGCCGGCGTCCAGTACATCGGCGACTGGGTCTATGACGACGAGCCGACGGAGATCCGCACCAAGCACGGACCGCTGGTGACACTCCCCTATACGGTGGAACTCAACGATATCCCGATGATGATCGTGCAGCACCACACCGCGGAGGAATTCCTGAGGCGCGCCACCGACCAGTTCGACCGTCTCTACCGGGAGAGCGCGGAGCGCGCCAAGATCCTCTCCTTCGCCATCCACCCCTATATCAGCGGCGTGCCGCACCGCATTCGCTATCTGGAGGCGTTTCTCGACTATGCGAGCCGCCATTCCGGCGTCGCCTTCTGGACCGGCGAGCAGATCCTCGACTGGTACCGCGGCGCCAGGAAATAGCGGAGACGCGCCGTTGACACCCTCGCGCGCTCGCCCCTAGGAGTCATCGCTCCACTTTGTCCTCTTGGGTCTTCTCGTGACATCATCCGCTCCGCAACCCCGCCTCGGCGTCGATATCGGCGGCACTTTCACCGATGTGGCGCTCGAGCTCGGCGAGCGGCGCTTTACGGCGAAGATTCTCACCACGTCGCGGGCGCCGGAGGAAGGCGTGCTGGCGGCGGTGCGCGCGGTCATCGCCGACGCAGGGATCGCGCCCTCACAGGTGAGCCTCATCATCCACGGCACCACGCTTGCGACCAACGCGCTCATCGAGCGCAAGGGCGCCAGGACCG
>DATJOK010000112.1:0-2087 GCA_035507155.1 Allostellaceae bacterium | reverse complement strand
CGCCTCGCCCAGGTCAACCCGGCCAAGGCCGAGGCGATCCTCGCCGGCCCGGAGGCCAAGGCGCTGCTGGACCATGCCGACATGGACGAGGTCCGCGGCATCATCGCCGAGGGATATCTCTCTGCCGGCGACGCCCAGCGGGCCCTCGAGTTGTCGGCAAGCGGCGGCAACGCCGCGCGGCCCTCAGCGGAATGGGAGGCCGGCCTCGCCGACTGGCGCTTGAAGCAGTATGGCGACGCCGGCAAGCATTTCGAGGCGGCGGCGAAATCGCCTGCTGCCGGCCCGCAGCTTGCCTCAGCGGCGGCGTTCTGGTCGGCGCGCACCGCGCTCCGCACCCGCCACCCCGAGCTGGTCAACTACTGGCTCGGCATCGCCGCCCAGCATCCGCACACCTTCTACGGGCTGCTGGCCCGGCGCACCCTCGGCGTCGACACCTATTTCAATTTCGACAATGGCGCCTTCAACGAGGCGGATGCGCGCGCGATCATGAGCACCCCAGGCGGGCGCCGGGCGCTCGCGCTGCTGCAGATCGGCGACCCCGTGCGCGCCGAGGTGGAGCTGCGGGCGCTCGCCGACCACGGCGATGCGGCCCTCCGCCTCTCGGTGGCGGCGCTCGCCGACCGCGCCAACCTGCCGGCGCTCAGCTTCCAGATCGCCGCCGCGCTCTCGATTTCCGGCAAGCGCGGTGGCGATCGCGCGCTCTTCCCGGTGCCGCAATGGACGCCGCAGGGCGGCTTCACCGTCGACCGCGCGCTGCTCTTCGCGCTGATGCGGCAGGAGTCGCAGTTCCTGCCGGAGGCAAAGAGCCAGGCGGGCGCCGTCGGATTGATGCAGCTGATGCCGGCGACGGCGCATTCCCTCGCCCAGCGCATCGGCATGTCGAACCACGGCAAGCCCGATCTCACCGATCCCGAGGTGAGCCTCACCCTCGCCCAGGAGTATATCGGCGAGCTCACCAGCAACCCCGCCATCGGCAAGAGCCTGCTGCTGATCGCCGCTGCCTACAACAGCGGCCCGACCCCGATCCAGCGCTGGCTCGAGAGCCCGGAGGTGCGCAACGATCCGCTGCTGTTCATCGAGAGCATTCCCGCGCGCGAGACCCGCAGCTTCACCCGCCAGGTGATGGCGAATTTCTGGATCTACCGGCAGCGCCTGGGGCAACCCACCCCTGACCTCGACGCGCTTGCTGCCGGGCGCTGGCCGACCTATACCGCTTTCGACGCTCCGAGCGGACAAGGTAGCCGGTATGCCGCGAATTGATGAGACGCGCCCCTTCCTTCCCGTCAACATCGCCGTCCTGACCGTCTCTGACACGCGCAGCGAGGCCGACGACAAGTCGGGCGCGGTGCTGGTGGAGCTTGCCGGCAAGGCGGGCCACCGCGTGGTGGCGCGCAAGATCGTGAGGGACGAGCAGGCGGTGATCGCGGCGCAGCTCAAGGCCTGGATCGCCGATCCCGCCGTCGACGTGGTGATTTCCACCGGCGGCACCGGCGTCACCGGCCGCGACGTGACGCCGGAGGCGTTCCAGTCGGTCTACGAGAAGGAGATCGCCGGCTTCGGCGAGCTCTTCCGCTGGCTCAGCTATCAGAAGGTGGGCACCTCGACGATCCAGAGCCGCGCCACCGGCGGCGTCGCCGGCGGGACCTATCTCTTCGCGCTACCGGGCTCGCCCGGCGCCTGCCGCGACGGCTGGGAGATCCTGGAGCCGCAGCTCGACAACCGCCACCGTCCCTGCAATCTCGTCGAGCTCATGCCGCGCCTGCAGGAGCATCTGAGGAAGCCCGCGAGCGGCGGCTGAGGCGCGCTCGCCAGCGCTCGTAGGCGGCGCCGTCGTCGACGTCTTCCAGCATCTCCAGCAGGGCCACTTCGAATTTTCGCGGCAGCGACGCGCGCGTGTCGGCGAGCGCGTGCGCGCTCGACCAGCGCACATCGGCGAAGAGCCCGGCGGGAACGCGCGGGCTGCGGCGCAAGCCCACCAGCCAATAGCCGCCGTCCTCTGCCGGCCCGAACACGGCGTCGCTGCGCCCGAGCGCACGAAACGCCGCCGCGATGTGGCGTGGCGCGATATCGGGAATGTCGGAGCCGAC
>DATJOK010000111.1:0-30182 GCA_035507155.1 Allostellaceae bacterium | reverse complement strand
ACCAGCTCCATGCCGGCCTCGGCAATGAGCCGGCCGGTGCGCCGCGCGGCTTCGCGATAGGGCTCCGCGACTCGATCCGCCGCACCACAGTAGACACAGACTCGCTCGACTCGCGCCATCGGACGATCACGACCTTGAACGGGAAACGGTGCGCGATAGTAGCGCACTCCGGCGTCGTTTTCCCATGAGAATGGCGCGCCGTTGCGCCTCCTGGCGAACCGGTGTAACAAGCCCGGAGGGGCCGAAACCAGCGGGGCACGATGAATCGGGTTGCGATCCTTGGCGTGATCGCGGTGGTTGCGGCGATCATCATCGGCGCGGTCGCCTACTTTCAGTGGCAGGCGAACCAGCCCTCGCCGAAGCCCGTCGCCGCCAGCGCGCCGCCGCCGGCCGCCGCTCCGGCGCTGAAGCCTGCTCCGGCTCCGACACCGACTCAACCTCCCGCCGCCGCAGCGGTGGCGCCGAGCTTCGACGTGGTGCGCGTCAGCCCGAACGGGGATGCGGTGATGGCGGGCCGCGCCGATCCCGGCGCCGAGGTGACGGTGCTCGATGGCGACAAGCCCTTTGCCACCGTCACTGCCGATCCGCGCGGCGAGTGGGTGCTGACGCCGGACAAGCCGCTGACGCCCGGCAATCACGAGCTCGGTCTCTCCGCGAAATCGCCGGGCGACGGCAGCGTGCGGAAATCCGAGGGCGTGGTGGTGGTGGCGGTGCCGGAGCCGAACAAGAACCTCGCCGGCGAGCCCAGCCCGGGCGGCTCTCAGTCGCTGGCGGTGGTGGTGCCGCGCCAGGGCGAAGGGCCGGTCAAGGCGCTGCAGGTCCCCGGCAACGCCGCAGCCTCGGGGCGCGCGCTCTTCATCGACACCATCCAGTATGACGGTGCCGGTCACCTGAGCGTCGGCGGCCGCGCCCCGACCACCGGCCGCGTGCTGCTCTATCTCGACAACAAGCCCGAAGGCGACACGCGCGCCGACCAGAAGGGATATTGGTCGGTGAAGCCGCCGGATGCGGTGGCGCCGGGCCACTATACGCTGCGCGCTGATCTCGTCGGCCAGGACGGCAAGGTGGCGGCGCGGGTGACGCTGCAGTTCCGTCGCGCCGAGGTGCCGGCGGAGCTCGCGGGCAGCCAGTTCCTGGTGGTGCAGTCCGGCGACAGCCTATGGCGCATCGCGCGCCGGACTCTGGGACAGGGTCCGATGTTCACCGAAATCTATCAGGCGAACCGCAGCGACATCGCGGATCCGAACCTGATCTACCCCGGTCAGGTGGTGACGCTGCCGCCGGGCTGACGGGCGGGTTTCGGCGCCTCCAGAATCTCCACCAGCAGCTCGAGATAGGGAAGCGCGCGGAGCAGCAGCGCCACGGTGCCGACCACCAGCGCCTTCGGGGTGAGCGGCAGCTCGAGGGCGATGCCGCCCTTGACCGAGATGGTCTGATTGCGCGTCACCGACCACTCGAGTCCGGAGCGGCGCGTCGCCGCCGCCAGCACGGTCTGCACCGAGCGGCGCCGCTCGGGGCTCTCCACCGTGTAGGGAAGCGCGCCGAAATCGCCGACCAGCGCCAGCATCGGATTGCCGTCGCCGTTCTGCCGCTCGGCAGTGCAGGAGAACGGTACTTCGCGATAGGCGAAGCGGAAGCTGAGCGCGTTCTTGCCGCCGGAATCGAAGAGATGCAGCTGGTCCAGCTCGATCGGGAGCGGGCGGTTGCCCAGCTTGGCGACCACGCCATGGGTCTCGGGCTTGCTCTCGACGGTGGCAGTCATCTCGGAATCTCGACGGTGGACGGCGACGGCGGGAGGATGCGGCAGGGCGCTTTAAGAAGCCGTAAATCCTATAGCGGGGGTAGCACCGGCGGGGCCCGGTTCAATCTTTTCAGGTAGAGTTGCCAGAGCAGACAGGCGGCGACCGACCGCCATGGGCGCCAGGCCTCGCCGAGACTACGCAGGTAGGCGCCGGTCGGCCGCTCTGGCAAGTCCTTAAGCCATTGGACGGCAACCCGGAGGCCCAGATCCTCGGCCGGCCAGATGTCGGGCCGCCCCTCGGCGAAGAGCAGGAAGACCTCGGCGCTCCAGGCCCCGAAGCCCCGGAGTGCGGTGATCGCCGCCAGCGCCTCGTTGTCGTCGAGCCTGGCGAGCGCGCGCGGCGAGAAGCGCCGCGCAAGGATCGCGGCGGCGAGATCGCGCGCATAGCCGATCTTCTGGCGGGTGAAGCCGCAGCGCTTGAGCGTCGCGTCGTCGAGACCGAGGAAACGCCGCGGCGTCAGCGGCCGGCACTCCTCGCGGAGCCGTAGCCAGAGTCGCGCGGCGACATCGATCGAGAGCTGCTGCTCCAGGATGATGTGGAGGAGCGTGCCGAAATTCGCCGGCCGGCGCGCGAAGCTCGGCATGCCATGCTCGGCGACGATGCGGGCAAGGCCGGGATCACGGGCGGTAAGGATGCGCACGCCGTCCACAAGGCCGTTGGGAACCGGTGATGCGATCGGCGCCGCGCGGCGGCGCTGTCGCGGCGGGACCTGGTCGATGGTCATGGCGGAGGATCGACTGCTATGGTGGCCGGCGCAAGCGAAGACGGGGGGCGCGTGGCGGTGGCATGCGGCGGTGGCGGGCGATGGTGCTGACCCTGGTGGTGATCGTCGCGGCCGCGCTTCTCGGCGTGCGGCTCTACATGAGCCGCGCGGTCGAGGATGGCCTGCAGCCCGGCGAGCAGGTGGATTTCGCCCGGCTGGCGCTGGGGGCGCGCGACAATGTCTATCTTCTCTGCCCGCGCGAGCCCGCGATCTGCAGCGCGCCGCCCGACGGGGCGAGTCCGGTCTTCGCGCTCGGTGCAATGGCACTGCGCGACCGGTTGCTGCAGATGGTGGCCGAGGAGCCGAGAGTGCGCCTCATCTCCGAGGATGCCGCGCATCGCCATCTCGTCTTCATCGCGCGCTCTGTCCTGCTGCGCTTCCCCGACATCGTGACGGTGGAGATCCTGCCGATGGGGCCAGGGCAGTCGACCCTCGCGATCCTGAGCCGCTCGCGCTACGGCCGCTCGGATTTCGGCGTCAACCGCCGCCGCGTCGAGGCCTGGATCGCCAAGCTGAAGGCGGTAGCTCAAACTCCCTGAGCGATCTCTCTCAGGACATCACCTTGCCGGCGAAGATCTGCCGGCCCTCCGGATCCTCGATCTCCACCACCCAGAGATCGGGATCGCGCGAGACCTGGCGGGCGATATAGGCGTCGGCGGTGGGCTCGTCCACCGGCGCCGCCCCGGTTCCCCTCAGCCAGCCGAGCTCGCCCTCGGGCGTGCGCGCCTGGGTCAGCACCGTGAAGCCGCGCTCGCGCTGATTGAGCTTGATGAGCACCGTGCCGGCCTCCTCGTCGCCGCGCCGCGCAATCACGATGGGGATCGCGAGCTGTCCGCACATCCGCACGGCCGCCTGCACCAGGATCCGCGTCTTGAGCCGGGCCTCGGTCATGCCGGGATGAGGAGCGCGGAGCCGGGGATCGCGCGCCGGCTCCGTCAGGTCGGCGGGTAGTTGAGCTCGATCATGACGTTGTTGGGATCCATCACGAAGAGCTGCCAGACCCGGGCCCCCGGCACCTTCTGCTCGCGGTAGGAGATGCCGAGCTTCTGGAAGTGCTTCTTCATTCCCTCGAAATCGCCGGCGGTGAAGGCGACGTGGTCGAAGTTGCCGGTATCCGCCGGCGCATCCGTGCGCGCCTTGTGGCCGCCGGAGAGGTGGACCACCGGCATGTCGCCGCAATAGAGCCAGTAGCCGGGGAAATCGAAATTCGGGCGCGGCCCGGTCTTGAAGCCCAGCACGCGCTCGTAGAAGTCGCGCGTCTTCTCGAGATCCGTGGTCTGCACGTTGAAGTGATTGAGTGCCTGGACAGCCATCTGCACCTCCTGGGAGTTGGCGCCAGTCTAGCGGCTCGGCGGCTTGCCCATCAAGCCGACCAACAGGGCACCCAGGAGCATGGTGACGGCGCTGGCGAGGATCGGCAGCGTGTAGCTCCGCAGGAGGTCGAAGGCGATGCCGGCTAGCAGCGGTCCTGCGAAGGTGCCGACGCCCACCGCGGCGTAGAGGGTGCCGATGATGGCGCCGGCGCTCCGGGCGCCGAAATAGTCGACGGCCACCGCCGGCGCCAGCGCCACGAAACCGCCGTAGCAGGTGCCGAAGACGAGCGCGAAGACGATGAGCCGCCAGCTGGTGCCGGAGGCGAGCCACCAGAGCAGCATCGATGCCATGCCGAGATACATGAGGCCGAAGGAGAACCGGCGCCCGAGCCGGTCGGCAACGCTTCCCAGCAGGAACCGGCCGGCGGTACTGCCGAGGCCGATGCCGCTCACCAGCAGCACCGCCGTGCCGTGCGGCACGCCGTGATCCTCCGCATAAGGGACGAGGTGCACGAAGGGGATGAAGAGGCCGAGCGAGGCCGACATGAAGGCGAGGAAGAGCGTGATGTAGGCGCGTGTCCTCAGGGCCTCGGTAAGCGTGAGGCCGGCGAGCGCCGGCCGCGGCGCGGCGATATCGACCGCGTCATTGTCGGGCGCGAGGCCGCGGCGATGGGGATCGCTGTCGAGGAGCCAGGCCGCGATCGCGCCCGCCGCAATGACGAGGCCGCCGAGCAGCGCCGCCGCCCATCGCCAGCCGAACTCGGCGAGCAGCAGGGCGGCCAGGGGCGGCATTGCCAGCGTGCCGACGCCGATGCCGGAGACGGCGACGCCGGAGGCGAAGCCGCGCCGGCGCACGAACCAGCGCTGCACCACCCCGATCGCCGGCACGTAGGAGAAGCCGACGCCGATGCCCATGCAGGCGCCGAAGCCGAGATAGACGTGCCAGAGCGCGCTGGCGCGGGAGACCAGGAGCAGCCCGAGCCCGGCCACGGTCATCCCGAAGAGCGTGGTGCCGCGCGGGCCGAAGCGGTCGGCGAGCGGCCCGCTCAAGGCGCCGAGAAAGAACCAGAGCCCGCCGGCGATCGAGAAGGCGAGAGAGAGGCTGCCGCGCGAGGCGCCGAAGGCCTCCTGCAGCGCGCCGAAGAAGACCGTGAAGCTGTAGGCGGCGCCGAAGCCCAGCAGCATGACCGCGAAGGCCGCCCAGACCACGATCCAGCCGTGGAAGAGCCGCGCGGGCGCGATGCGACTTGCCTCGGCCGGCATGATCCCGCTCAGGATCTCAGGCGAGAGAGGCGCGCCGGCGCCTCATCGTTGCATGCCCCATTTGCGAACGGTGCGCGCCTCGATGCTGCGGAAGACCACGCTTTCCACCAGCAGGCCGATCAGGATCACGGTGAAGAGGCCGGCGAACACATTGGCGATCTCGAGCTCGTTGCGGTTCTGGAAGATATACCAGCCGAGGCCGCCCGAGCCCGAGCTCACGCCGAATACCAGCTCTGCGGCGATGAGCGTGCGCCAGGCGAAGGCCCAGCCGATCTTGAGGCCGGTGAGGATCGAGGGGAATGCTGCCGGGATCAGGATGCGCAGCACGAAGCGGATGCCCCGGAGCCCGTAGTTGTGCCCGGCCATCCGCAGCGTATCCGAGACGCCGAGGAAGCCCGAGTGGGTGTTGAGCGAGACCGGCCAAAGCACCGAGTGGATGAGGACGAAGACGAGGCTGGGCGCGCCTAGGCCGAACCACAGCAGGGCGAGCGGCAGCAGCGCGATCGCCGGCAGCGGGTTGAGCATCGCCGTGAGCGTGCTGAGGAGATCGGTGCCGATCCGCGTCGAGACGGCGAAGGTGGTGAGGACGGCAGCGATCGCCACCCCCGCGGCATAGCCGCCGAGCAGCAGCTTGATGGAGACGGCGGTGCGCGCCAGGAGCTCGCCGCTGAGGACGCCGCCCCAGAATGCCGTCACCGTGTCGGTGAAGGTGGGAAAGATCAGGGGATTGTCGAGCGGGACCGAGTAGGCCTGCCAGAGCGCCGCCAGCACCACCAGGATGAAGAGGCGCCGGAGCGCGGTGACGTTGGTGATGCGCTCCCAGAGCGAGAGCGGGCGGAGGATCTCGCCGACGTTGCGGGCGTCGAGCACCGGGCGCTCGAATTCCGGCCGCACCGGCGGCACCACGGCCGTGCGCTTCACTGTGCTCATGCCCGCACTCTCGTCTCCTCCACCGCCTCGGCGAAGAGCATGGCGTGGATGCGGTGCTGCAGCGCCAGGAAGGCAGCGTCGCCGGCGGTGGCGTGGTCGTGGGTCTCCGAGTTGAGCTCCGCCTTTACCTGGCCCGGATGCGGCGACAGCACCAGGATGCGGTTGCCGACGATGATCGCCTCCTCGATCGAGTGGGTGACGAAGAGCACGGTGAAGCGGATGTCGGACCAGAGCTGCAGCAGCTCCTCCTGCATCTTGCGCCGCGTCAGCGCGTCGAGGGCGGCGAAGGGCTCGTCCATCAGCAGGATCTCCGGCTCCATCGCCATGGCGCGGGCGATGGCGACGCGCTGCTTCATGCCACCGGACAGCATGTGCGGATAGACGTCGCGGAACTCCGAGAGCTTCACCTTGTCGATGTAGGCGCGGGCCCGCTCCGCCGCCGCGCGGGCGCCGAGGCGGCCGGCGGTCATGAGCGGGAACATGACGTTCTGCTGCACGGTCTTCCACGGCAGGAGCTGGTCGAATTCCTGGAACACCATCATCCGGTCCGGTCCCGGCCGGTCGACCGGCTTGCCGTTGAGGCGGATGCTGCCCTCGACTGGCCTGAGGAAGCCGCCCACCCCCTTCAGCAGGGTCGATTTCCCGCAGCCCGACGGACCCAGCAGCACGAAGCGGTCGCCGCGATAGACGCGGAACCCGACGCGGTAGGTGGCGGTGACCAGGTGATCCCGCGTCTTGTACTGGAGCGTGACGCCGTCGACCTCCAGCAGCGGCTTGTCATCCGGCAGCGGACCGTTTCCGCCGTCGTTCATGGCCGGTGGCCTCGATCGCGCGACACGTCCTGGCTCCCCCTCGCATCGGGCCGGCGGTCCACCGGCCTCTTCTTGTGCCCAGACTATCGGCGGGTCCGGCCCTCCCGTCAAAGGACAAGCAGGGGCGACAGCGGCGGCCGGCCGCCGTTAACTCAATATTCACCGTATTCCGGGGAGTATCCTGGCTCGCAGCATCGCGGGGAGCGCCGTGACGGGTCATCTTCCTCCGGACGAGGAGCAGCGCCTCGCGGCGCTTCGGCGCTACGCCATCCTCGATACCCCCCCTGAGGAAGCCTTCGACCGCGTCGCCCAGCTCGCCGCCTCGCTGTTCCGCGCCCCGATTGCGCTGATCTCCTTCGTCGACGCCGAGCGGGTCTGGTTCAAGTCGCGGATCGGCCTCGATATGGCCGAGATGCCGCGCCCGGAGTCCTTCTGCAGCGATGCGATCCTCTTCAAGGGAATCAACGTCGTCCACGACGCCCTGAGCGATCCCCGCTTTGCCGGCCGATCCTGCGTGACCGGCGAGCCGCATGTCCGTTTCTACGCGGCCGCGCCGCTCGTCACCCGCGACGGTCACTGCCTCGGCACGCTCTCGGTCATCGACCGGCAGCCGCGCTCGGAGCCCGACGCGGAGGCGCACGCCCGCCTAACCACGCTCGCGCGGATGGTCATGAACGAGCTCGATCTGCGCCACGAGCTTTCCGTGCGCGCCGGGGTTGAGCACGATCTCAAGCTCGCCAACGAACTGATGAGCACCATCGCCGAGGCGCCCAATGTCCGGCTTGCTCTCGAGGCGGCGCTCAAGATCGTCTGCATCGACGAGCGCGCCGCCACCGCGCGCGCCTGGTCTCTCGGCCTGCGCGGCGCCAACTGTCAGCTCATCGCCGCCTACGGGCCAGTGGGTCCGAAGACGCCGCGGGAGATCGACCGCGAGCGCAACCTGTCGGTCAAGCTCACCAACAGCATCGTCGGCGAGGTGATGGTCGGCGGCCAGCGACGGGTGGTCCCGGACCTTAGCCGGCTCGATCCCGAGGAATATCCGCTGGCGCCTTCCGCGCTCGCCATGGGGTATCGCTCCGCCGTCTGCGTTCCCGTCGAGGAGGACGGCCGCAGATTCGCGATCAATTTCATGTTCGGCGCAGAGCCTGAAGACATCGAAGCCACGGCCGACAGGATCGAGCGGCTGGTGGGCAAGATCCGGCCGATCATCCGGCGCCGTCTCGCGGAAGAGCGCATCACGCTGCTGGAGTCCGTCGTCCTCAACTCCCATGACGGCGTGATGATCACCGAGGTGGACGGCGAGGCGTCGGACGAGCTGGACGCGCAGCGCATCCTCTATGTCAACCCCGCCTTCATCCGGATCACCGGCTTCACCCTGGAGGCGCTGCGCGGCCGCGCGCCCAGCATGATGTGGCGCGCCGGCCCGGCTGCGACCGTGCTCCATCGCCTCGCCGGGACGCTCGACACCGGCAAGCCGGTGGAGGCGGAGATCCTGCATCGCCGCCAGGACGGCAGCGAATTCTGGGGCGACATCAGCATGGTTCCGATCGCCGGTGAGGCAGGGGGGCCGATCCGGTTCGTCACGGTGCTGCGGGACGCGACCGAGCGACGCCGCCTGCGCGACGCGCTGGAGGAGCGCGAGACGACATTCCGGCTGCTGTTCGAGAACAATCCGATCCCGATGTGGGTTCTCGATCTGGCGACCCAGCGCTTCGTGGAGGTCAACAATCGCGCGGTCGAGCTCTATGGCTACAGCCGGGAGCGCTTCCTGGCGATGGCGCCGCACGAGATCTCGCTCGACGCGGACGAGGCGCTGGCCGCGCTGGCGATGGATCCGGCGGCGCCGGACCGGCTCGGTACCCGGCGCCACCGCAAGGCCGACGGCGCGGTGGTCGTCGTCGATGTCGCCGCGCACCGGCTCGAGTTCGGCGGTCGCCGCGCGGCGCTGGTGGCGGCGATCGATGTCACCGACCAGAAGCGGGCGGAAGAGGAGATCCGCCGCGCCAAGGAGGCGGCCGAGACCGCGAGCCAGGCGAAGTCCGAGCTCCTCGCCAATATGAGCCACGAGCTCCGCACGCCGCTGAACGCGATCATCGGGTTCTCGGAGGTGATGCAGGCGAGCCTGTTCGGGCCGCTCGGCTCGCCGAAATACGACGCCTATGTCGGCGATATCCGCGACAGCGCGCGGCATCTGCTGACGGTCATCACCGACATTCTCGACATTGCGAAGATCGAGGCGAATTCCTTCCGCCTGCACGAGACGATCTTCGATCCCGCGCCGGTGATCGCCTCCACCATCCGGCTGGTGAAGCCGCGCGCCGATACCGCCCTGGTGCAGATCAAGTTCGACAATCACGCGCGCGGTCTGCGCCTCACCGCAGACGAGACGGCGATCAAGCGGATCCTGCTGAATCTGCTTTCGAACGCGGTGAAGTTCTCCGAGGCCGGCACCACGGTGACGGTGCTGAGCACGCTCGATGCCGAAGGCGCTTTCCGCATCGAGGTGCACGACCAGGGAATCGGCATGACTCCCGAGGAGATCCCGCTGGCGCTGACGCCGTTCCGTCAGATCAACAGCGGACTGCAGCGGAAGTACGAGGGCACCGGCCTTGGACTGCCGATCGCGAAGCAGCTCGCCGAGTTGCATGGCGGCAGCCTCAGCATCGACAGCGCGCGGGGCAAGGGCACCACGGTGACCCTGATCCTGCCGGAAAGCCGCAGCATGGCGATGGTGCACTCGGCGGCGCAGTAGCTGGTGCCGGCCGAGGGGCTCTAATCGCCGATGGCGTTTTCCGGCGTCAGCGGCAGCTCTGCGGCCTCGGCGGTAGCGGCGCCAGGACCAGCGGTGGTACGCAGCGGCCGCTCGTTGAGAGTCGTGGAAATCAGCAACGCTGTCAGCGCCAGGCCGGCGGCGGTGGCGAAGACCACGTGGAACGCATCCGACAGCGCGGGCAAGATGATCGCGCGCACCTCAGGCGCGAGGGCGGCGATCGCCTCCGGACCACCCTGCAGCAGGGCATAGCCGTTCTCCGCCAGCCGCGCGCCGGGACCGTCGGCGAGCTGATGGTTGAGCGCGATGATCAGCACCGACCACAGCACCGCCGCGCCGAAGGAGCCGCCGAGCGAGCGGAAGAAGTTCACCGCCGAGGTGGCGGAGCCCATGTCGCGGGGCTCGGCGGCGTTCTGCACCGAGACCAGCATCACCGGCAGCGACATGCCGATGCCGTAGCCGAGCAGCGTCAGATATCCGGCGATCACCAGATGCGGCGTGTGGAACGTCATGGTGGCGAGCAGGCCGAGCGAGACCACCGCCAGGCTGAGGCCGATCAGCGGCAGCCGCTTGTAGCGCCCGGTGCTGCGCATCACCGAGCCGGTGGTGAAGGCGCCGACCACGGTGGTGCCGGTGAAGGGGGCCATCAGCAGGCCCGACTGCGCCGCGGTGACGCCGGCGACGATCTGCAGGAAGATCGGCAGCAGCATCGTCGTGCCGAACACCACCATGGAGGTGACGCCCGAGGCGCTGTTGGCGACGCGGAAGACGTCGTTGCGGAAGAGCCGCGGCGGCAGGATCGGCTCGATCGCCCGCAGCTCCTGGATCAGGAAGAGCGCCAGCAGGATGATGCCGGTGGCGACGAGGCCCAGGATGGGCGCCGACACCCAGGCATATTGCGAGCCGCCCCAGGTGGCGACCAGCAGCAGCGAGCTGGCGCCGGCCGCCAGCAGCAGGGCGCCGGGATAATCGATCGCGCGGCGCTGATAGCGCTGCGGCAGATGGCGCAGCGAATGCCAGCACAGCAGCAATGCCACGGCGCCGATCGGCAGGTTGATCCAGAACACCCAGCGCCAGGAGAGGTGGTCGACGAAGAGGCCGCCCAGTACCGGGCCGCCGACGCTGGCGGTCGCCCAGGTGCCGCTGAGATAGCCCTGGTAGCGGCCGCGCTCGCGCGGCGAGACGTGGTCGGCGAGGAGCGCGTGCGCCAGGGTGATGAGGCCGCCGCCGCCCAGTCCCTGCAGCGCGCGCGCCGCGATCAGCTGCGACATGGTCTGCGACAGCGCGCAGAGCACCGAGCCCGTGAGGAAGATGCTGATCGCGCATTGCAGCAGCCGGCGGCGACCGTAGAGATCGCTGAGCTTGCCGTAGATCGGCGTGGAGATCGTCGAAGTCAGAAGATAGATCGCCACCACCCAGGAGAGATGCTCCACCCCCGAGAGCTCGGCGGCGATGCTGGGCAGCGGCGTCACGATGATGGTCTGGTCGAGGGCCGCCAGGAACATGCCGACGAGGATGCCGCTGAGGACGCGCAGCACCTGGCGATGGCTGAGCGCCTCGTCGCTCACGGCGGGCGAGATCGTCATCGCCGCACGCTCCATCGAACTCGTGCCGCCGCGGGCGGAGCGGCAACTGCACGATAGGTGGCAGATCGGCTTCGAAAGCGTCTTACGGCGAGGCTGGGCACGGGCGGCGGCAATCTCTTCGTCGGCTCGACGGGGCATGGGGCGGCGTCGCCGCTCCGATCAGGACGAAGAACTATTTCTACCGCCGGAACGGCGCTTTTGAGCGCAAAAAAGCAAGGACGAATACGCATAGCAGCAAGACAGATAGCGCCGGGGAGGATTCTGCCCCCATTAACCCCTCAGCTGCGCCCGTAGACCGGGATCACCGCGCTGCGGGTAACCAGGTTTTCCGGACTGGCCAGAAAAGCGATGCTGGCAGCGACCTCTTCCACCTTGGGCCACAGGCGATGGTCCGCCTTCGGCATTGCCTCGCGGTTGGCGGGCGTGTCGAGGATCGAGGGAGCGACCGCGTTGACGAGGATGCCGTCCTTGGCAAGCTCCTCGCCGAGCGCCGCGGTGAGCGCGGCCACGCCCGCTTTGCTCACCGTGTAGGCACTCATTCCCGCGCCGCTGCGCGGCTCGAGCGCCGGCCGCGCCGCCACGTTGACGATGCGGCCGCCGCCGTCCGTGCGCATGGCCTGGGCCGCGGCGCGGCAGCAGAGGAAGCAGCTCACCAGGTTCATGTCGAGCTGCTGCATCAAGGCGCGCTTGTCGGTCTCGGCGATGCCCGCCATGGCAAAGCCGCCGGCAAGATGGATCGATGCCCAGAGCTTGGGCACACCGCCGTAGAGACGGGCGATATCCGCCTCGCTGACGAGATCGATCGGTCCGACGAGGCGCAGCCCCCGCTCGCTCCTGAGCGGGAAACGATCCGCCTCGGCGGGGTGGATGTAGGACACATGGGCCTCGGCGCCCGCCCGCAGGAGCGCACCCACCACCGCGATGCCGAGCGCGCCGGTGCCGCCGGTCACCACAACCTGCCTGCCTTGGAAGCTCATGGACACCTCCGCCTCGATCGGGAGCCAGCGCCCATTCTAGCAACAGCGGCCGCCAATTCCATGTGACGGCCAGGAGGCATCGGCCCACTCGCCGGGCCTGCCCCCGGGTTCACTCCGCGGCGGGGGCGAAATAACGAAGATTGGCGGCGGGCTCGCGGGGCCGGATCGGTGCGCCGGTCGGCTTGCCGGCGAAATCCGTCCACTGATGGCGCTCGTAGTCGTAGAGCTTGCAGCGCCGCATCGTGTCCCAGAACAGCCGGAAGGTGAATCGCTCGCTCACCACCTGGTCCGGCGCCAGCGCATTGAGCCGCTGTTGCGCCGCGTGCAGGCGATAGCAGGGGATCGCCGGCTGCACGTGATGGGCGCCGTGGTCGTAGACGTGATGCATGAAGCGCGCGAGCCAGAGCGGAAAGGAGAGGTGCAGCGTCAGCGTCTCCGGCGGCATCGCCCGGCGGTCGATCTCGCCCTTGAACCAGGGAATGGCGACGTGGGTGTGCTGGAAATAGAGCGAGCCGCTCATCAGCTCCATGAAGACGTAGAACGGCACCACCAGCCCCAGGATCACCGCGGTGACGCTGCTCGTCGGCGAATAGAGCGGCGCCGCGGCCAGGAAGGCGGTGTAGCCAGCGAGATAGGCGAGCAGCAAGGCGAAATGACGCCATGCCGGCTTCCGGTGTCTGAGCGGCACCTCGGCGCGCGGGAAGAACTTCACCTGCCACCAGCGCTCGGTGATGTAGTAGAGCGCGAAGCCGAGGCCGAGGGGATTGCGATGGAAGCGCTTCAGCGCCCGCTGCCACGCCCGCAGCGCGTCGTACTCCCGCTTGGCGAGCGGCGTATAGGTGTCGGTGAGCTCGCCGTTCGTATAGGGGTGATGCCGATAGTGGTGCTCGTAGATCCAGAGCGCCCAGTTGGTGAGCCCGGGCATGAACACGATGATGCCGAGGAGCTTGTTGAGCCGGCGGCTCGGCGTCAGGCTCTCGTGGGCGGCGTCATGGCCGAGGGTCGCGAGATTGGCGATCTTGAGCCCGGCGAAGAGGGAGCAGGCAATCTTCAGGGAGAGCGCCGGCAGCAGCAGCACGCCGGCGATGGCGGCAGCGTATTGGGCGAGGTCGGCAAGCGCCAGCGAGACGCCCCAGAACAGGGACGGCGTCAGGAATTCCTGGAGGGTACGCTGGATTTCGGCTCGCGACGGTCCTGCCTGCTCCACCATCTCCGCCCCGAAGGTTCGCGCGATCAATCAATTGGCGGAAAACCGCCGGTTAATACTCTGGTAACTATAGCGACTCGGCGGATTTGCGCAATCGCCGGCGGGCGGCCGTCCCTTTTCCGTCGCTTCAAGCGCGGGTTGCCATCCGCTAGGGTGCGCCGCTGCTCTCAGACGGGAAATACCGGCAGTGGACATGGACTTGACGCGGACCCTCGACGGCGCCGGCATCGGCGTGGCGACCGGGGCGCTGATCGTGGCGGCCATCGCCTGCACGCGCTGGCTGCTGCGCAGGCGCTCAGCCCCGGCGGGCGAGGGCGCGCAGCGCCGCTTCGAGTTCGGTCCCTGGTGGCTCAACGCGGGCATCGTCGTGCTGTCGACCGGCGCGTTCCTGCTGCTGGCGATCGCCGCCGGTCCGCCCGATGCGTCGCCGCCGGAACAGCAGCGGGCGGACGCGCCTCCGGTGCCGGCGACGACCGCGGTCGTGCCCCATGCGCAGATCGATCTCGGCGGCGTCGTGCTCGCCTTCGATCCGCCCCAGGGCTATTGCCTCTATCCCGACGACCGCATGCAGGCGGCGCTCGCCCTGCAGAAGCGGGTCAATCCCGATAACGTCGTGCATACGATCTTCGGCGACTGCGACCAGCTCCGCGCCTCGACGCAGGACGGTGGCCGCATCCACGATTTCGGGATGCTGATGACGCCGGCGACTTCGATGGGGAAGGACGCCGACAGCGCGACCCTCGATAGTTTCGCCGCCCAGAGCTTCGACCCGGTCAAAATCAAGGAGACCGCCGAGCAGCGCATCGCCCAGGCGCAGGTGCAGCTCGGCATGGGCTCCTTCGCCTCGGTTGGCATGCTCGACCGCGAGAACGGCGCGCTCTATTACGGCTTTCTCTCCCGCGTGACCGCCGGCGGCGACACTTTCGACCAGGCGACGGTAATGGCGGTGACGGTGATCCGGAAGCGGCTGGTCTGCCTCTATCTCTACACGGATTCCGGCAAGAGCCCGCGCAATGCGCTGCAGAGCCTGCTCGGCAAGGCGAAGGCTGCCGTCGGCCAGTTCGCGGCGCTCAATCCCTGATCCGCCGCGCCGCCACTATTCCCTTCATCGCCTCTACCGCTCCCGCTAAGGTTCCGGCCTGGACGCGGCTGACGGAGAGAGCGTGACATGGCGGAGCTGGTGCTGAAGGGCGGGCGGGTCATCGACCCCAGCCAGGAGATCGACGGCATCGCCGATGTCGTCTTCGCGGACGGCAAGGTGAGGGCGGTCGGCCGCGACGTGCCCCATGCGCGCGACGCCGAGGTGCGCGACCTCAAGGGCCTGATCGTCACGCCCGGTCTCATCGATCTCCACACCCATGTCTACTGGGGCGGCACTTCGCTCGGCGTCGATGCGGCGGAGCTCGCGCGCAGCAGCGGCACCACCACCTTCGTCGACGCCGGCAGCGCCGGCGCCGGCAATTTCCACGGCTTCCGCCGCCACGTGATCGAGCCGTCGCCGGTCCGCATCCTGCCCTATCTCAACGTCTCCTACCCCGGCATCTATGCGTTCAGCGCCGCGGTGATGGTGGGCGAATGCGCCGACCTCAGGCTGCTCGACCTGCGCGAATGCCGGCGCGTCGCCGAGGAGAACCGCGACATCGTGGTCGGCATCAAGGTTCGTGTCGGCAAGACCGCCAGCGGCAGCTCCGGCGTCGCGCCCCTCGACATGGCGCTCGAGGCGGCGGAAGAGCTCGGCATGTCGGTCATGTGCCATCTCGATTTTCCGCCGCCGAGCCGGCTCGAGGTGGTGACGCGGCTCCGGCCCGGCGACGTCCTCACCCATTGCTTCCGGCCCTATCCAAACGCGCCGGTGGCGCCCGACGGCAGCGTGCGCGAGGAGATCGCGGCGGCGCGCGAGCGCGGCGTCATCTTCGACATCGGCCATGGCGGCGGCTCCTTCGGCTTCGGCACCACGCGCAAGATGCTCGACGCCGGCTTCTTGCCCGACGTCATCAGCAGCGACGTGCATGCGGTCAGCATCAAGGGCCCGGCCTTCGACCTGCTGCACACGCTCTCGAAGTTCCTGGTGCTGGGCGTACCGCTGCCGACGGTGATCAAGAGCGCCACGGTGGCGCCTGCCGCCACCATCGGCCACAAGGATCTCGGCACCTTCAAGCCCGGCGCGGTGGGCGACGCCAGCATCCTCTCGGTGGAGGAGGGCCAGTTCACCTATCACGACGTGCTGGGCGAAGCACTCAAAGGCAGCAAGCGGCTCGCCGCGCGCGGCATCGTGCTCGGCGGCAAGTGGTGGCATCCGGAGTGAAGTGCGCCGCAGACGCATTCGCGTCCTTCGAGACGCGCGCTGACGCGCGCTCCTCAGGGTGAGGTAGATCGAGGATGGCAATAAGACGAGTCCTCATCCTGAGGAGGCCGCGCCAGGCCGTCTCGAAGGACGCAGGCTCGCCGTCCAGGTCACGGGAGGAAACACCATGAAGATCACCCGCGTCGAGACCATCCCGCTCAAGATTCCGTTCGAGGGAGCCGCCAGGCCGCAGGGCTGGGGCGGGCGGCATTGGGGCGGGCTTGAGACGCTGCTGGTTCGGGTCGAGACCGAGGACGGGCTCGTCGGCTGGGGCGATGCCTTCAGCTACAACTGCCAGCGCGCGGTGCGCGCCGCCGTCGACGACATGGTGGCGCCGCTCGCGATCGGCCAGGACGCCCGCGACATCGCGGGCTTGCTCCACCGCATGCAGCAGGCGCTCCATCTCTTCGGGCGCTACGGCATCACGATCTTCGCGCTCTCGGGCCTCGATATCGCGCTCTGGGACCTCGCCGGGAAGCGCGCGGGGAAGCCGCTGGCGGAATTGCTGGGCGGACCGGCGCGAACCGAGATCGACGCCTACGCGAGCCTCTTCCGCCTGCACGACCCCGAGGTCGTCGCCTTGCAGACCCGAGAGGCCCTCGCCGAGGGCTACCGCTACGTCAAGCTGCATGAGACCAGGGAGCCCGAGGTCAAGGCCGCGCGCGAGGCGGCGGGACCGGGCGTTCCGATCATGGTCGACACCAACTGCCCCTGGGCGCCGGTCGAGGCGCGGGAGAATGCGTTCCGCCTCAAGCCCTATGATCTCCACTGGCTCGAGGAGCCGATCTTCCCGCCGGAGAACTTCCGCGCGCTGGCGGCGCTGGGGGCGGAGACTGGAATCCCGATCGCCGCCGGCGAGAACGCGTGCACCGTCCACGAATTCGAGAAGATGCTTGCCGCCGGCGCGGTCACCTACGCGCAGCCGAGCGTCACCAAGGTCGGCGGCATCACCGAGTTCCGCAAGGTGGCGGCGCTCGCGGAGGCGGAGGGCGTGGCGCTGATGCCCCATTCGCCCTATTTTGGCCCGGGTTTCCTGGCGACGCTGCATCTGGCGGCGGCACAGCCGACGCCGAGCCTGATCGAGCGCTTCTATTTGAAGCTCGAGGCCAAGCTCTACGGCGATCTCGTCGATCCCGTTCGGGGCAAGTTCCGTTTGCCTGCCGGTCCCGGCCTCGGGCGCGAGCCCGATCCGGACGTGATCAAGGCTTATCGCGTGCCGGAAGCGTAGCGGACCGGTGTCTTGAGCTGCTTTGTCGCCATTGCGGCAGGACGCACCGTGGGCATGGCGCTGGCGACCTCCGCGTTCGGCCTGCCGTAGAGATAGCCCTGGCCATAGCCGACGCCGAGCAGGCTGAGGCTCGCCGCCTGCTCCTTGGTCTCGATCATCTCGGCGATCGTGCTGATGCCGAGCTCGGTGCACATCTGCACCATCGCCTTGATGATGGCGCGGTCGCGGAAATTGCCGAGGAGGCGCTGCACATAGGCGCCATCGATCTTGACGAAATCCACCAGCAGGGCCTGCAGGTAGGAGAACGAGGCGGCGCCGGCGCCGAAATCGTCCAGGCAGACCTTGTGGCCGCGACCGCGCAGGTCCTGCAGCACCTTGTTCACCGGCTCGAGCCGGCGGATCGCGGTCGATTCCGTCACCTCGAAGAGGAGGCGTGGCCGGAGCTCCACCGGACAATCGTCGAGCAGCGCCATCAGCGCACCGACGAAGATCGCGCTCTCGAGCGAGCGGCCCGAGAGGTTGACGGCAAGGCCGAGGCTCTTGTGGCGCGCGCGCTCGCGCAGGAAGTCGATGGCCTGGCGGCAGACCCGGAGGTCGAAGTCCTGGATCAGGCCGACATCCTCGGCGAAGCGGATGGTGTCGCCGGGCGAGCCGTCCTGCTTGTCGAAGCGCGCCAGCACTTCGTAATGGTGGATCTGCCGGTCGGCGAGGGCGACGATGGGCTGGAACGCGAGGGAGAAGCGCTCGGATTCCACCGTCTCCTTGAGGCCGGCATGCCGCTGCAGCGTCTCCCGGGCGGCCTCGCGCAGCCCGTCCGCCAGCGAGCCGATCTTGAAATCGGCGCTCTTGGCGAAGCTCTCCAGCGTATAGGCGAGGGTCTGGGCCACGTCCTCGAGCTCGAGATCCTGCGCTGCCGCCATGTCGACGCGATGGCCGCCGACCTGCACGCCCTGGCGCGCCGGATCGGCGGCGCGCGAGAGCGCGCTGACCTCGGCCGCGAAGTCGATGTTGCTGTTGGTGGCGTGCAGGATGCCGCAGGTCTCCGGCGAGAGCCGGCCGACGGCGGCGCCGCCGGCGGCCGCGTGCTGCCGCAGGAAGGCGCCCATCTCGCCCAGGAATTTGCCGGTCGCCGCCGCGCCGCCGCGCCGCTGCAGCCCGTCGAGACCGTCGAGACGGAGAAGGGTGAGTTCGGTCTTGCCGCCGTCCTCGGCATTGAGCGCCGCCAGCGCCGCGCTCACGAAGCCCTCGCGATCGCTGAGACCGGTTGCCGTGTCGGTCTTTCCGGCCGCCGGCGTCTCGGTGCCGGCGATGGCGCGGGCGACGGCGAGGTAGACGCTGCCGCCGGTGCGGCCAGGGAGCCGATAGGCGCCGACACTCGCCTTGATCGCCGTGCCATCAAGGCGCAGCAGCAGCGGCCCGATCCGGTCCTGCTGCGCCTGGCGCAGCATGCGGGACATCAGGACGCGGTCGGCCGGCAGCCACATCTCCAGCATCGGCTTCCCTAGGAGCCCGGCGGGCGGCTTTCCCGTCAGCGCCTGCGCGGCGCCGGCGGCGAACAGGATCCGGCCCTCCGACGAGACCTCGATCAGCAAGTCTGCCGCCGCGAAGGCGAAGGCGACGAAGCGGTCGCGCTCGCTGCGGAGATCGGGCGGTTTCGGCGGCTCTGCGGGCGGCATGGGACGCTGTCTGGATTGCAGGCCGACATAGTCGCCCGGCAGCTATGAAGGGACCGTTGATCGCGGAAAGGAGCGCTGCATCAATTAGTTGACGGACGCTGCTGCGAAGTCAGGAAGACGGGCGCTCCGGCATCGGAGTCCTGCCGAGCGGCAGCTCCGGCAGGAGCAGGATCGCCACCAGGGCGGCGGCCACCACGCAGACGCCGGTGGCGAAGACCACCGAGATGGCATGGCGATAGAGGGGAATGAGCACGGCGGCCTGGGCAGCGCCTTCGCCGAGAGGGTTCGCATCGAGAGTCCGGCCGGCTGCCGGCACCCTCACGCCATCCAGTTGCAGCGCCAGGATCGCGCCGGCGCCGGTGACCCCGATCAGGCCGCCGAGCGAGCGGAAGAACGCCAGGGTCGCGGTGCCGACGCCCCGGTGCGCCACCGGCAGGGCGTTCTGCACCGCGATGGTCATGTTCGGCGTGACGAGCCCGATGCCGAGGCCGAGGGCGAGCATCGCCAGCTCGATGATGACCAGCGTCTGGCTGGTGGCGGCGCTCCAGGCAAGGATCGCGAAGGCGGCAACCGCCACGGCGAGCCCCGCGATCTGCGCCGGCTTGTAGCGGCCGTAGCGCAGCAGGACGCGGCCGTTGAAGACCGACGAGATCACCACGCCGAGCATCAGCGGGCCGCTGAGGAGGCCGGAGTTGGACGCGCTGGCGCCCAGCACGAGCTGGAAGAACAGGGGAAAGAAGAGGCCGGCCCCCATCATTCCCATCATCGCCAAGGCCAGCACGACGCAGGCGATGACGAAAAGCCGGTCGCGGAAGAGCGTCGGCGGCAGCACCGGCTCCGGCACGCGCAGCATGTGCAGCACGAACAGCGCCGTGAGCAGGACGGTGATGCCCGCCAAGCCGCCGATCTCCGGCGAGAGCCACGGCCATTTGGTGCCGCCCAATGTCAGCACGAGGAGGAAGGTCGCCGTGGCGCCGGTGAGCAGGAGCGCGCCGGCATAGTCGATGCGACGCGCGCGCCTCGGGAACGGCCGGCGCAGCGCCCGGGCGATGACGGCGAGGGAGACCACGCCGACCGGCAGGTTGACGTAGAAGATCCAGTGCCAGGAAAGGAGATCCGTGATGACGCCGCCGAGCACCGGACCGACGACGCTGCAGACCGCGAACATCGCGACGATAGCGCCCTGGCGCCGGCCGCGCTCGGCCGGCGTCACGAGATCGCCGATGATGATCTGGGCCAGCGGCAGGAGACCGCCGGCGCCCAGCCCCTGGACCGCGCGAAAGAGAATGAGCTCCCAGAGCGTCTGCGCCGCGCCGCTGAGCGCCGAGCCGAGCAGGAAGATCAGGATGGCGGCGTAGAGCACCGGCTTGCGGCCGTGCTGGTCGCTGAGCCGGCCATAGAGCGGCATCGTCGCGGTCGCGGTGAGCACATAGGCGGTCACCACCCAGGAGAGATGCGCGAGGCCGCCGAGCTCGTCGACGATGCGGGGAAGCGCCGTGGCGACGATGCTCTGATCGAGCGCGCCCAGGCCGAGCACCATCATCAGGCCGAGGAAGACGGCGCGAATCTCGCGCCGGCTCGGCTCTTCGTCTGCGCGGCCGATGCTGCCGGCGCCGCGGCTCCCCTCCATCAGGGATCAGCGGCCCTTGCGGTGCTCGCTGAGCGCCTTGATATCCGGCGTCGGTCGGGCGGTGCGGGGATCCCGCTGCAGCAGCGCCTCAATCGCGTGCGCGACGTCGAGCAGGTATTTGTCGCGTCGCGCCGGGCCGCAGATCTGCAGCGCGAAGGGCGTGCCGGTAGGCTCGAGGCCACAGGGCAGCGAGATCGCG
This sequence comes from Allostellaceae bacterium, assembly GCA_035507155.1. Classification (GTDB taxonomy): domain Bacteria; phylum Pseudomonadota; class Alphaproteobacteria; order ATCC43930; family CGMCC-115725; genus DASZHJ01. Next base: position 9,682 of record DATJOK010000111.1, on the reverse strand, counting down.
GGATGGGTGGTGACGGTGAGGTAATAGGTGGGGGCGAGCCAGGAGAAATAGGTCGGCAGCTTCCGGCCGTCGATCTCCGCGCAGTAGCGCTGCTCCACCGGGAAGGGCGGCACCGGCACCGTGGGACAGATCAGGATGTCGACGTCGTCGAAGAAGCGCTGGAAGGCGCGGTAGATCCGCGTCTGCAGGACATGGCCGCGCGCGGCGTCGGCCGCGCTCATGGCGAGGCCCTGCTCGTAGTTCGCGATGATGTTCGGGCCGAGCTTGTCGCGATGCTTCTCGTAGCGCTCCCTGTGCGCGGCGAGGAAGCTCAGCGCCCGCATGATCGAGAAGGCCTCGTCGGCATCCACCATGTCGGGATCGCGTGCGATGCAGGATTTGAACGCGCTCTTTATGAGGGCGATCCGCTCGCGGAAGGTGGCGCGGATGCCGGGATCGAGCGGCAGACCGCCCAGATCCTCGGAGACCGCGACGCGGATGGTCGAGAGGTCGATCGGGGTGATCGCCGCGTAGTCGGCGGGATCGACCGAGGCAGCCAGCGGATCGCGGCTGTCGTCGGAGACCTGCGCCTGCAGCAGCAGCAGCGTATCGGCGACATTGCGGCCCATCGGGCCCTGCACCGAGAGCGGCGTCCAGCCGAGCGGCCGGCGCTCGCTGGCGACGAGGCCGGGGGAGGGACGGAACCCCACCACGCCGCAGAAGGCGGCGGGGATGCGCAGGCTGCCGCCGGTGTCGGAGCCGGTGCAGGTCGGCAGCATCGAGGTGGCGAGCGCCACCGCCGAGCCGCCGGAGGAGCCGCCGCAGATCCGCAGGGGATCGAAGGGATTGCCAGTCGGTCCCCAGACCGGATTGTTGGTGTTGGCGCCGGCGCCGAACTCCGGCACGTTGGTCTTGCCGACGACAATGGCGCCGGCCTTGCGCACGGCGGCCACCATGCGTTCGTCCTTCTCGGGCACGTAGTCGCGATAGATCGGCGAGCCCCAGGTGGTCTTGAGCCCGGCGGTCTCGTTCAGATCCTTGATGCCGATGGGGAGCCCATGCAGCGGGCCGAGATCGTCGCCGCGCAGCACCGCCTGCTCGGCGCTCTTCGCCTCCGCCTGGGCGCGCTCGATGCAGGTGGCGGTGACGGCGTTCAGCGCCGGGTTCACCGCCTCGATGCGCCGGAGGCAGCTCGCCAGCAGCTCCACCGGCGAGATCGCCTTGCCGCCGATGAGGCGACGCAGCTCCACCGCGCCGAGATCACAGAGTTCGGTCATGGGATGCTCCTTATTTCTAGATTTCTAGCCGATGGCGCCCGCCACCGCCGCCGAGAAGGCGTCGGTGCTGGCCTTGCCGCCGAGATCGGGGGTGAGGGTCTCGCCGCGGGCGATGGTCTTGTCGACGGCGGCGTGGATCAGCGTGCCGGCGCGGCGGAGCGCGGCGTCGTTGCGGCGGTGGCCCAGCCATTCCAGCAGCATCGCTGCCGACAGCATCTCCGCCGAAGGATTGGCGATGCCCTGACCGGCGATGTCGGGCGCCGAGCCATGCACCGCCTGGGCCATGGCGATGCGGTCGCCGGCGTTAAGGCCGGGGGCGAGGCCGAGCCCGCCTACCAGCCCCGCCGCCTCGTCGGAGAGGATGTCGCCGAACATGTTGGTGGTGATGATGACGTCGAAATGCTCCGGCCGCAGGATGAGGTGCATCGCCGCCGCGTCGATATGGAAGTCGTCGACCGCGATCTCGGGATAGTCCTGCGCCACCTCGCGGCAGCACTCGAGGAAGAGCCCGTCGCCGCGCCGGAGCACGTTCGCCTTGTGGACGAGGCTCACGCGCTTCTTGCCGCCACGGGCGCGGGCGAGCTCGAAGCCGGCGCGCGCGATCCGCAGGGAGGCTTTCCTGGTGACCAGCCGCACCGACAGAACCGTGTCCTCGTTCGGCCGGAGCTCGCCGTTGCCGTCCATCAGGTTGCGATCGGCATAAAAGCCCTCGGTATTCTCACGCATCACCACGAGGTCGACCTTGTCCGACATCGACTTCACGCCTTGGCGCGAGCGCGCCGGCCGGACATTGGCGTAGAGGTCGTAGGTCTTGCGGAGATAGGCGCTGGGATTGGCGTTCTCCGGCTTGAAGATGTCGTAGACGTGGGAGGTGACGGGGCCCAGCAGGATGCCGTCGGCCGCATCGATCGCCTGGCGCGTCTCCGCCGGCACGGTGTGGCCGTGGCGCTCCAGCGCCGCGAGGCCGATCGGCTTCGGGACGAGGTCGACGGCGCCGTTGCTCTGGCGGAGCGCTGCCTCCACGACGCGGACGGTGCCGGCGATGATCTCGGGGCCGATACCGTCGCCCTCGAGCACGACGATGCGCGGATTCATGCGATACCTATTCCCTTACTGCCCGAGGTGACGGTCAGCGATGCCGAGCGCATCGTCGATCGCCGCGCAGATCCAGTCGAGCTCCTCGCGCGTGACGACGAGAGGCGGGACGACCCAGATGCCGAACTTGTCGGCGGGCACGTAGATGTCGCGCTCGCGGAAGAGATACTCGGAGATGTCCTTGACGATGGTGCGCTCGTATTTCTCCGTGGCGCGGCGCAGCGGCTCCTTGCTGGCGCGGTCGCGCACCAGCTCGAGCGTCCAGAACAGGCCAAGGCCGCGCACGTCGCCGACGCAGGGGTGCTTCCGGCCAAGCTCGCGCAACCGGGTGCCCAGATAGTCGCCAAGCTCGCGGGCGCGCTCGAGCAGGCCCTCCTCGTGCAGCACCTCGATGCTGGCGAGGGCGGCGGCGGCGCCGAGCGCATGGCCGGAGAAGCTCTGGCCATGGCCGAAGATGTTGTCGTCGAAGCTCCGCGCCACTTTCTCCGAGAAGATCGTCGCCGCCATCGGGCAATAGACGCCGAGCGCCTTCCCCAGCACGAGGATGTCGGGCTCGATGCCGTAATGCTCGACCGCGAACATCTTTCCGGTGCGGCCCATCCCGGTCATCGTCTCGTCGACGATGAGGAGGATCTCCCACTTGTCGCAGAGCGCGCGCAGCCCCTGCAGATAGCCCTCGGGCGGCGGGATGATGCCGTTGGAGCCGACCACGGTCTCCACCAGCATCGCCGCCACCTTGTTGCTGCCGCCCTCCTGCTCGATCAGGTAGTCGAGATAACGGAGATTGGCGGCGACGGCTTCCGTGCCCTCGCCGAAGGGCGAGCGGTAGGCGTCGGCGTCCGGCGCGAAGACGACGCCGGGAACGGTGAGCGGCTCCAGGAACCAGCGCCGGGGATCGCCGCTCGCCGAGGAAGCGCCGGCGGTGGCGCCGTGCCAGGAGCGGTAGCGCGAGATTATCTTGTAGGGGTAGGGGTACTGCTGCGGCGCGTCGATGCGGCCCGCCTGCTCGCGGAATGTGGCGATGTACTTGTGCTGCCGTGCGCCCTTGATCGCGGCTTCGACGGCGGCGGCGCCGGACTGGCAGAAATAGACGCGTTTATTGGGGCTGCCGGGCGACAGTTCGGCGAGACGCCGCGCCAGCTTCGCGGTGGGCTCGGTGGCGAAGTCGTCGGTGACGTAGATCACCGATTCCATCTGCCGCTGCATCGCGGCGATAACCTTGGGATGGCGGAATCCCAGATTGATGCATTCATGCGCGCTGCGGAGGTCGAAGATGCGGCGGCCGTCGGTGGTGGTGATCCAGCACCCTTCCGCGTGGGCGACGCCGACCGGCGCATAACCCTTCTGCGCCGACCAGCACTGCATCAGGTGCCGAGCCTGCAGCGCGACGAAGTCCTCGTCCTGGCTCATGCGGCCTTGCGGTCGACGGGTGGCGGGGTCTCACCCATGTCCCAGTAGATGCCGGTCATCATCTCGAAGCCCTGGCGCAGGATCGGCGCCAGCACGTGCTCGTCGGGCGCGTGCTGGGAGCAGCCGGCATAGGAGTGCGGGACCCAGATCGTCGGCATGCCGAGCGTGTCGGTGAAGCAGTCGTTGGGGAGCGAGCCGCCGAGGTTCGGCAGCATCGCCGGCTTCCGGCCCGTCGTGCGCTCGATCGAGGCGGCGGCCCAGCGCGCCGCCGGGTGATCGGGATCGAGGCGGGTCGCCGGAAAGAAGCCCTTCTCCCACACCTTGAGCTCGACGTTCCGGAAGCCGTGCGCGTCGAGATGCTTGCGGAGCGACGGCAGGAAACTCTCCGGCGGCACGTCGACGGTGTAGCGGATCTGGCAGGTGGCGATCGCCTTGGGCGGGATCGCGTTCACCGGGTTCTCGGGGTTGCCGGTCCTGAAGGCCAGGATCTCGAAGGTATTCCAGGCATAGACCTTCTCCGCCGCGGTGAGGCCGGGCTCGCCCCACCAGGCGTTGATCTCGGGCGCGTCCTCGCCGGCGGCGATCTCGCAATCGGCGAGCGCGGCGCGCACCGAGTTCGGGATCGCGCGCGGCAGGATGTCGCGCGCCAGCACATGGCCCTTGGCGTCGATGATCGAGGCGATGGCGTGCGAGAGGATGACGCCGGGATTGGCGAGAAGGCCGCCCCAGTTGCCGGAGTGGTGCCCGCCCGCGCGAAGATCGACGATCATGTCGAAGTTGATGGCGCCGCGCGCGCCCATGAAGACGGTGGGCCGCTCCGGCGCCAGGCGCGGGCCGTCGGAGGCGATCAGCAGATCCGCCGACAACGCCTCTCTCTCCTGCACGCAGATCTCGCGCAGGCCCGGCGAGCCCACCTCCTCGCCGGTCTCCACCAGGAACTTGCTGTTGAAGCCGAGCCGGCCGCGCTCGGCGATCACCTGCTCCTGCGCCAGCATGTTGATGAGGTGCTGCGACTTGTTGTCGGCGGTGCCGCGGCCGTACCAGCGCTCGCCCTCGACCTTGAGGGTCCAGGGATCGAGGCCCTGCCGCCACTGCGGCTCGAGGCCGCGGATGACGTCGCCGTGGCCGTAGCCCAGCACGGTCGGGAGGGTTGGATCCTCGATCCGGCTCGCGATCAGAAATGGTCCCGCGTTGCCGGCGGGGTTGGGCACGATCCGATAATCGAATCCCATGCGCTCGAAGGCGGGGGCGATCTCGTTCTCGAGATAGGCGCCGAGCTGCGGCCGGCTCTCCGGCACCTGGCTCTCGGTCCGGAACGCCACGCGCCGCGCCAGATCCGCCTGGAACTCGCCGCTGTCGAAATAGCGCTGGGCGCGCTCGATCGCTGCCGCTCGGCTCATGCTGCTCCCCCTCGAGGTTCGGGCGCGAGCCTAGCGCCTTCGCGGCGGGCAAATCCAGTCTTGCGCTGATATCGCCGATCCGGCTCAATTCCGTCAGCGGGGAGCGTGAAGGGATGAACGAGGTCGGTGAGGCCGCCGTCGGGATCGACACGGTGGTGGTGGAGATCGTCAAGGGCGCGCTGCGCTCCGCTCAGCTCGAGATGGAGACGCTGCTGGCGCGGACGGCGATGTCGCCCTTCATCCGCGAGAAGAAGGATTTCTTCTGCGCGCTCTTCGACGACCGCACGCGGCTCGTCGCCGGTACCGCGATCCCGCTCTTCGGCGACATGATCGCGCCGATCGCCGAGCACTATCCGCTGGCGACGATGCGGTCGGGTGACCTCTATTGGTTCAACGACTGCTACGCGTCCCGCGGCGCCGTCAGCCACACGCCTGACCAGGTGTTCGTGGCGCCGGTCTTCGCCGAGGGCAAGCTCTCCGGCTTCGCCCAGAGCTGGGCGCATTTCAACGACGTCGGCGGGCTCCGGCCGGGCTCACTCTCGCCCGATGCCGTCGACATCTTTCAGGAAGGCATCATCGTCCCGCCGGTGCGGCTCGCGCGCGAGGGCGTGGTCAACGACGAGGCGCTCCGCATCTTCACCCGCAACTCGCGCTTCCCCGCCATGGTCACCGGCGACATCCGTGCCGCGGTGGCGGCAGTGCGGCTCGGCGAGAAGCGGATGGGTGAGCTCTTCGCCCGCTTCGGCCGCGCCCAGGTGCTCGCCGCCTTCGACGCCTCGATCGCGGAGACCCGCGCGATCGTCGAGGCGAGGCTGCGGGAGATCTTTCCCGAGGGCCGCTACCGCTTCACCGAGCGGATCGACCGCGACGGCCACGGCAACGGTCCCTTCGCGCTTCGCATGACGCTGACCTCGGAGGCGGGACGTCTCGCGATCGACGCCGGCGACAGCGACGACCAGGCACCGGGCCCGATCAACCTGGTCATGAGCCCGGACGTGCCGCGGATCGCGCTCGGCATCTATGCGCTCGCCGGCGAGAAGGCGGCGCTCCTCAACCAGGGCGCCATCGCCGCCATCGAGCGGGTTCGCACGCGGCCGGGCAGCATCCTGGAGCCGCGCTTTCCGGCGCCGCTCGGCCAGCGCGGCATCACCTTGATGCGCGTCATGACCACCTGCCTCGGCCTCGTCAACGTCGCGACCGAAGGGCAGGGCGTCGCCTCCAACAACGTCTACGTCATCTACTACCTGCGCGGCCGCGTGAGCGCAGCCGGGGAAACCTTCCTCCTCACCGACGGCATCGCGGTCGGCTACGGCGCGCGCCCCTTCGCCGACGGCATCGACGCCGTTTATCTGATCGCCAACGAGAACTACCCGGCGGAGTTTCTCGATCTCTCCTATCCTGTACGTTTGTTACGCTACGGCATCAACATTGATTCCGGCGGCCCCGGCCGCTGGCGCGGCGGCGCCGGCGTGGTGCGCGAGATCGAGGTGCTGGCGGAAGAGGCCATGCTCTCGATCCGCATCGATTCCGTCGACAATCCGCCCTGGGGGGTGGCGGGCGGCCAGTCCGGCCGCGGCGGGCGCTGCGTCATCAATCCCGGCCGCGCCGACGAGCGCGCGGTCGTCCCCATGAGCGACGGCACCATCCTGCGCAAGGGCGACGTGCTGCGGATCGAGACCGGCGGCGGCGGCGGTCACGGTCATCCCTTCGATCGCGCGCCGCTGCAGGTTCAGCGCGACGTGCGCGGCGGCTTCGTCAGCCGCGAAAGCGCGCGCGAGGATTACGGCGTGGCGATCCGCAACGATGGCACGATCGACCAAGCGGAGACCGAGCAGCGGCGCGCTAGGCGCTTTCAAACCGGGCTCTTTCATCGCGGCGCCTATCACGACGCGCTGCCATGACCGACGCGTCCGGGATCGCCGCCATCGCCATCGATATCGGCGGCACTTTCACCGACATCACGCTGCTGGATCACAGGAGCGGCGAGATCTGGAACGCGAAGACGCCGTCGACGCCGCAGGATCCCTCGCTCGCCTTCATGACCGGGATCGAGGAGGCGCTGGCGCTCGGACAGCTCACGCCTGCGGCCCTCGGCCATGTCTTCCATGGCACCACGGTCGCCACCAACCTGATCCTGGAAGGGAAGGGCGCCAAGGCGGCGCTCTTGACCACCGCCGGCTTCAAGCATGTGCTGGAGATCGGCCGGCACGACATTCCCCGCAAGGCCAACATGTACTCCTGGATCAAGCCGGCGCGGCCGGTGCCGCCGGAGCGCATCCACGAGGTGGCGGGAAGGCTCGATCCTGACGGCACCGAGATCGAGCCCGTCGACGAGGCGGCGGTCCGTGCGGCGGCGCGCGCCATCAAGGCGGAGGGTGTCGATGCCGTCGCGATCTGCTTCCTCCACGCCTATGCCGACGGTCGCCATGAGCGCCGCGCCCGCGAGATCCTGCAGGAGGAGATCCCGGGCATTCCCGTCTCGATCTCCTCGGAGGTGCTGCCGGTCTTCCGCGAGTACGAGCGCAGCATGGCGACCATCCTCAACGTCTACGTGATGCCGGCGGTCGCCACGTATCTGGAGCGGCTGGAGCGCCGCCTCGAGGAGCGCCGTGTCTCCGGCCCGCTGCTGCTGATGAAATCGAACGGCGGCGTTGCCGGCGCCGCCACCATGCGGCGCGAGCCCGTGCAGACCGCGCTCTCGGGACCCGCGGCCGGGGTCATGGGTGCCGTCTTCATCGGCGCGCTCGCCGGTTTCAAGAACCTCATCACCATCGATATCGGCGGCACCTCGGCGGACATCTGCCTGATCAAGGATGGCGAGCCGCTGATGACCGTCGAGGGCCGGGTGGGCGAATGGCCGCTTACCCTGCCGATGATCGACATCAACACCATCGGCGCCGGCGGCGGCTCGATCGCTCGGGTGAGCACCGCGGGCGCGCTCACCGTCGGACCCGAGAGCGCGGGCGCGCTGCCGGGCCCGGTCTGCTATGGCCGCGGCGGTGTCGAGCCCACGGTGACAGACGCCAATCTGGTACTCGGGCGGCTGACGCCGGCGCTGCTCGACGGCCGCATGGTCCTCGATCGCGCGACCGCCGGGCGCGCCATCGAGGAGCGGGTGGGGCGGCCGCTCGGCCTCGATCGCGCGCGCGCCGCGCGCGGCATCCTCTCGATCATCGACAACAACATGGTGGGGGCGATCCGCGTCGTCTCGGTGGAGCGCGGCCACGACCCCCGCGATTTCGTGCTGCTGCCCTTCGGCGGCGCGGGGCCGCTGCACGCCACCTCCCTGGCGCGCCTCCTCGGCATCAGAACGATCCTCGTGCCGCCCTCGCCGGGCGTGCTGTCGGCGCTGGGCCTGCTGGTGGCGAGCGTCAAGTCCGAGTTCGCGCGGACGGCGCTGCAGCGTCCGCCGCGCTACGATCTCGACGGCATGGCGCGCGTCTTCGGCGAGCTGCAAGCGCAGGCGGAGGAATGGCTCAGCCACGAGCGCATCCTGGCGGAGCGGCGCGCGGTCCGCTGGCAGGCGAGCCTGCGCTATCTCCACCAGGGCTTCGAGCTCACCGTACCCTGGGGCGGCGAAATGGTGACGCCGGAGGCTGTCGAACGCACCATCGCCGCCTTCCATCGACTGCACGAACAGCTCTACACCTTCAGCCAGCCGGATACGCCGGTGGAGATCGTGACGCTCCGCGTCACCGCCGAAGGCACGCTGCCGCGGCCGCGCATCCGAGCGCTCGCCAAGGGCGGACCCGCCGGCGCCATCGTCGGCGAGCAGTCGGTCGATTTCGATGGCGAGATCCGGAAAGCGCCGATCTATGATCGCGGGCGGCTCGGCGCCGGCGCCACGCTGCGCGGACCCGCGATCCTGCGGCAGCTCGATTCGACCACGCTGCTGTTTCCGGGGCAGACTGCTGAAGTGCACGACTTCGGCAGCCTCATCGTCAGAGAGGATTGAGAGGCGATCATGACCGAGAGCGTCGTCCTCAGCGAGGTGAGCGAGCGCGGCATCGCCACGGTGACGCTCAACCGGCCGGCGGTGCACAACGCATACAATGGTGCGGTGATCGAAGGACTCGCGCGCACACTGGACGGCCTCGCCGCAAACGCGTCCGTGCGCGTCGTCGTGCTGCGCGGCAACGGCGCGGATTTCCAGGCCGGTGCCGATCTCACCTTCCTCAAGGAGATTTCCGGCAGGCCGCCGGAGGAGGGGCTCGCCTTCTCGCGCCTCACCGAGCGGACGATCGATGCGCTTCGCCGCTTCAAGCGACCCACCGTTGCACTCGTGCATGGCGGCTGCTTCGGTGGCGGCATCGGCCTCGTCGCCGCCTGCGACATGGCGATCGCCACCACCGACACGATCTTCTCCATCAGCGAGGTGCGCTGGGGCCTGACGCCGGCGGTGATCATGGGCGTGCTGACGCGCCGGCTGGGGCCACGTGCTCTCGGCCGCTTCGCCCTCAGCGGCGAGCGCTTCAACGCGGCGGAAGCGCTCCGCATCGGATTGATTCATCAGGTCTGCGC
>DATJOK010000110.1:0-11541 GCA_035507155.1 Allostellaceae bacterium | reverse complement strand
GCAAGCAGCGGCCCGCCATCGGCGAAGTGATAGGCCTCCGCGACCTCGCCGGGATTGACCAGCGGAAAGCGCTGCCCCAGCGCGCGGCGGTCGAGCCGGTCGATCTTGCGGCCCATTTTCTCCAGCACCGCCACCGAATCCCGTGGCCAGCTCGCCTTGCCGTCGGAGAGCACGAGGATGCCGGTCTCCACGTAGAGCGTCTCGCCGAGGTCGCGCCACATCGCGTCCCAGGCCTCGAACGCCGCCGGGATCATCCGCGCATAACCCTCGAGCGCGCCGTAGGGCGCGCGGATCAGCCGGTGCTGATCCACGGAGGAGGCAGCGGGATTGGGGATCGGCCCCTGCTCGAAAACGGTGACGTCGTGGCCGGCGCGCGCACAAGCCCAGGCCGTGCTCAGGCCATGAATGCCCGCGCCGATGATGGTTATTTTCATCCGCCGGCCGCGAGCCCCGTTGTGTTTGTCCGCCCGCCGCGAGCCGCCACCCCAACCCTCGCGGCGGGCGTAAGGGTCGAGATGATCCTCATGTGGTCGCGCGGTTGAAGGCGAGCTGGGCGGCGGCCAGGTCCTCGAGCGCGGTGCCGACCGATTTGAAGAGGGTGATCTGGTCGTAGTAGCGCCTGCCGGCGCGGCTGCCGCGGGTGAGATCGAAGAGATCGCCGGCGATGTCGCTCTCGTGCAGCACGCCGGCGCGGAGCGGCTGCACGATGTCGCCCGCCTCCATGAGCGCGCCGTCGCGGGTGTCGACGAAGACGCGGGCGCGGCGGATCACCTCGTCGTCGGCCTCGCGCATCTCGGGCGTGAAGCCGCCGACGAGATCCACATGCGTACCGAGCTTCAGCCAGTGGCCCTTGATCAGCGGCTCTTTCGAGAGCGTGGCGCAGGAGATGATGTCGGCGCCGCGCACGGCGTTGGCGAGATCATCGGTGGCGGAGACCGCGAGGTTGCGCCGGGAGAGGCGGTGGGCGAGGCGCTGCGCCTTGTCGAGATGGCGGCCCCAGATCACCACCTGCTTGATCGGCCTGACGCTCGCATGAGCTTCGACCAGCTGCGGCGCCATCGCGCCGGTGCCGACCATGAGGAGACGCGACGCGTCGGGCCGCGCGAGATAGATCGCGGCGAGCGCGGAGGCCGCGGCGGTGCGGCGCGAGGTGAGAGCGGGACCATCCATCAGCGCCAGCGGCTGGCCGCTCTTGCCGTCGAGGAGGAGATAGGCGCCCATCACCGAGGGCAGCGACTTCTCGGCGTTGCCGGGAAACACCGTCGCCAGCTTGACGCCGATATGGCGGCCGACCTGCCAGGCCGGCATCAGCAGCAGCGTGGCGTCGGGCGCGCCGGGCACCGGCACCTTGTGGTGGTGGCGCACCGGCGCCTCGGCGCCCAGGCGGAACATCTGCCGGAGCGTCTCGATGGTGCCGGTGAAGTCGAGCGCGCTCATCACCTCGGAGGGGCCGAGCATGCGCATGATCTGCGGCGGCTGCGAGCGCATCAGACGTGGGGGATCAGCGGCCCGGAGCTTGGCACCGGGCGCGGCGCGGCGGCGAGCTCACGCTCCAGCGTGTCGATGCGCCGCTTGCGCTCGCGGGCGGCCCGGCGCACGCGCCAGCTGCCGATCCAGCCGACCAGCAGGCCGACGAGAAATCCCGCGAGCACCGTCAGCAGCACCACCAGGTAGAGCTGGGTCGTGAGCGCGAAGGGGAAGGGCCAGAGGGTGAGGGTGACGACATCGCGGTTCGACACCGCGAAGACGGTGCAGATGAGCGCCACGAGCGCGATCGCCAACCAGGACAGCCACCTCACCGGAGCACCTTAGCGTGCCGCCCGGCCTGCCGGCCAGGGGATCAGGATTCCTGGTTGAGGCGTTCCCGCAACTGCTTGCCAGTCTTGAAGAAAGGGATGTGCTTCTCCGCCACATGGACGCTGGCGCCGGTGCGCGGATTGCGCCCGACCCGCGCCTCGCGCCGCTTCACGGAGAAGGCGCCGAAGCCGCGCAACTCCACGCGATCGCCGCGCGAGAGCGCCGCCGCGACCTCGTCGAAGATCGCCGTCACGATGCGTTCCACGTCCCGCTGGTAGAGATGCGGGTTCAATTCCGCCAGACGCTGGATCAATTCTGATTTTGTCATGGCCCGCCCCCTGTTCGGGCTTTCGCCGCGTCCTGGTGAGGGTGCCAAACCGGCTTTCCACCGTCAAGAAAAAGCGTTGGAGATGAGGCGGTTATGGCTGGCGCGCGAAAGACCCCAGGGGGAATGGCGGATTCAGGCGGGTAAAATGGTTAATTTCGGGCGCCCGGGGCCCGTCGATAGGGGGTTTTGGTGCCTGCAGCCGTCGGTTGCGGAAGCCCTGGCCCGTCGGCGGAGCCGCCGAGCTCGCGGGTGATTGCCGCGGCGGCGCGGCGCAGCGGCGGCAGGAAGCGCCGCTCCGGCGGGCTGCGCCGGAAGCGCTCGGTCGGCATGGTGAGGCTGAGGGAGCCCGCGACCTCGCCGAGGCGGCCCGGGATCGGCACCGCGATCGCGCATACGCCCGTGCGCCATTCGCCCTCATTCATGGCATAGCCGCGCTGGCGGACCTGGGCCAGCTCGCGGGCGAGCGCCTGGCGGTCGATGCTGGTGCGGGCGGTGAAGCGGGCGAGCGGCTGCGCCAGCGCTTCCGCCAGGGCGGGGGCGGCGAGGAAGGCGAGGATCGCCTTGCCGGTGGCCGAGCAATGGGCGGGGACGCGCTGGCCCACATAGGTATCGACCCGGACCGGGTGCGGCGCCTCCAGCCGGTCGATGATGACGATCGCGTCGCCCTGCAGGACGGCCAGATGCGGCGCCTCGGAGGAGTCCGCGAGGAGCGCCGCAAGATGCGGCCGGGCCGCGTCGGCGAGGCTCACCCGCCGCGCCACCTGGGCGCCGAGCGCCCAGGCGCGGAGGCTCGCGCGATAGCGGCCGCTCTGCGGATGCTTCTCGACGTAGCCGCGCTCGGCAAGCGTCGCCAGGATGCGGAAGAGGGTGGGACCGGAGACGCCGAGCCGGCGGGCGAGCTCGGTGAGGCTCGCGTCCTCCAGCGCCGAGAGCGCCTCCAGCACGTCGAGGCCCTTGGCCAGCGTCGCGGTGAAATAGGGCCGGCGCGCGGCGGCGCGGGGGGTGGCGCGAGCGGGGCGGCTTGACAGGGCGGGCGCTCCTAAGATCGAATAATGAAAGCAATTTTCACTATGTGAAAAGCCGCGTCAAGCCGGCGAACCCGGAGGAACATCAACAATGGTCAACAGCCCCACCAAAACATTTCCGGTCTTCGACTGCGACAGCCACGTGGTCGAGCCGCCCGCGATCTGGGACGAGTACGTGCCGCAGAAGGATCGCGCCTGGATCAAGACGCAGTTCTGCTTCCACACCGACGGCGATCTCCTGCACATCAACGGCCGCGCGGTGCCCGCGGCGCGCGAGCGTTCGAACGCCGCCGAGGTCGGCTGGCCGCGCTGGAGCAAGAAGGAGGTGGGGAAGCTGACGCCGGGCACGCCGGAATGGCAGCGGAAGTTCGGTCGCCTCCTCGGCTGCCGCGATCCCCACGCGCGGCTCAAGGACATGGATGCGATCGGCACCGACCAGGTGATGCTGTTCCCGACCTGGTTCGTGCGGCTCGCCTTGCTGCGCGATCCCGGCGCCGCCAAGATCCTGGCGCGCGCCTACAACGACTGGGTCCAGGACTACTGCGCCGCCGACCGCCAGCGGCTCTTTCCCTGCGCCGTGCTGCCGATCCAGAGCGTCGAGCACTCGATCGAGGAGCTCCGCCGCGTCGCGAAGCTGGGATTCAAGGCGGCGGCGGTGCGGCCTTGCTTCTGGAACGGCCGCTATCCGACGCTCGCTGAGTTCGATCCGCTCTGGCGCGAGTTCGACGCGCTGGGCGTCGTGCTGGCGATGCACACCTTCCCCTCCCGCGAGGCGCTGACGCCGGACTGGGCGGAGCGGATGGCGAAGGCCCGCGGCTCGGGCCAGGGACTGCTGTTCACGGATGAATCCGTCGTCTACTCGCCGGGCCAGTTCGTCTCCAACATCGCCTTCGCGATGGACCCCACCATCGACACCTCGGAGGCGCTGGGCTTCATGATGGAGGCGATGACCTGGCTCACCACGGTGCTGATGACCGGCTGGCTCGACAGGTTCCCGACCCTCAAGGTGGCGGTGCTGGAATCGAATGCGAGCTGGCTGCCGCTGGTGCTCTCCAAGTGCCGCAACTTCTCCGACCTCTTCGCCTTCCAGCGCGACAACCGGCCGATCAAGGATCCCTACGAGGCGTTCTACGAGCGCTGCTGCATCGGCTTCGAATCCGACGAAGACCTGGTCTACCGCCTCTGGGACACCTTCGAGCCCGTTGCCATCTGGTCCTCGGACTATCCGCATCACGACGCCGAGGATGTCTGGGACGCGCTCGAGCACATGGAGGAGCACAAGGTGCCGCGGGCGGCGCAGGAGAAGCTCCTGGGCGGCACCGCGCGCAGGCTCTACGGCATCGATCCGGTGTTGCGCGTCAAGGAGCGGATCGCGGATTATCAGCCTGCCATCCTGCCCTGGTGAGGTGAGGCCCATGAGTCTCGTTCTTCCGCCCGCCGAGCTGCTGATCGGCGGCGTCTGGCGCAGCGCCGAGGCCGGCACCATCCCCGTGGTCAATCCCAGCGACGGCGCCGAGTTCGCGACGATCGGGCGCGGCGGCGCCCGCGACATCGATGCCGCCGTGCGCGCGGCCCGCGCCGCCGTTGACGGTGCCTGGGGTCGCATGGCGCCGGCGGAGCGCGGGCGTCTCCTGATGAAGCTCTCCCACGCGGTCGCCGACCGCCATGACTCTCTTGCCGCGCTCGAGGCGGCGGACACGGGCAAGCCGATGCGGCAGGCGCGCGCCGACATCACCGCGCTCGCCCGCTATTTCGAGTATTACGCCGGCGCCGCCGACAAGGTGCATGGCGAGACCATCCCCTATCTCGACGGCTACACCGTCATGACCTTCCGCGAGGCGCTGGGGGTGACGGGGCACATCATTCCCTGGAACTATCCGGCGCAGATCCTCGGCCGCAGCCTCGGCGCCGCGCTCGCGATGGGGAACGCCGCCGTCGTGAAGCCGGCGGAAGACGCCTGCCTCACGGTGCTGGCGGTGGGCGAGCTCGCCCTCGAGGTCGGGTTTCCGGCGGGCGCCGTCAACATCGTCACCGGCTACGGCGAGGAAGCGGGTGCTGCGCTCGCCGGCCACGGCGGCATCGACCACATCTCCTTCACCGGCTCGCCGGAGACCGGCGCGCTCGTCCAGGCCGCGGCCGCGCGGCACAACCGGCCGGTCACCATGGAGCTTGGCGGCAAGTCGCCGCAGCTCGTCTTCGCCGACGCCGATCTCGATGCGGCCTATCCGGTGCTGGTGAACGCCATCATCCAGAACGCCGGCCAGACCTGCTCGGCGGGGAGCCGCCTCCTCGTGGAGCAGCGCGTCTACGACCGCGTGCTGGATGCGATGGCCGCGCGCTTCGCTGCGCTCCAGGTCGGGCCCGCCGATCGCGATCTCGACTGCGGGCCCGTCATCAACGCGACGCAGAAGGAGCGGGTCGAGGGGTTCCTGGCGCGCGCCCGCGAGGACGGCCTTGCCGTCGCCGCCAGGGGATCGATCGCCGCCAACACCCCGCCCGGCGGCTTCTACGTGGCGCCGAGCCTGGTCGCCGATGTGCCGCCGAGCCACGAGATCGCGCAGCAGGAAGTGTTCGGCCCGGTGCTGGCAGCGACGCCCTTCAAGGACGAGGCAGAGGCGCTGGCGATTGCCAACGGCACCGAGTACGGCCTCGTTGCCGGCGTCTGGACCGCCGACGGCGGGCGGCAGCTGCGCCTCGCGCGCGGGCTCCAGTCGGGCCAGGTCTTCGTCAACAACTACGGCGCCGGCGGCGGCGTCGAGCTGCCCTTCGGCGGCGTCAAGAAGTCGGGCTTCGGCCGCGAGAAGGGCTTCGAGGCGCTGCACGGCTTCAGCACCCTCAAGACGGTGGCGGTGAAGCACGGGTGATCAGCCCCTATCGAGGCAGTCATCCTTAGCGGAGTGTTAAGGCCCGCGGTGCCAGCATCGGTGTCCGTGAGCGGGAAGATCTCCATCATCAGCGTCGAACTGCCCCTCGACGAAGCCTGCGCCGAGGCGCGCCGGCTTGTCGAGTATTGGGAGGCGCGCCGCCTCGGTCGCGAGCTGCCGACGCGCCGCGACATCGAGGTGCTCGATCTCTGGCCGCTCATCGGCCGGCTCAGCCTGCACGAGGTGCTGCCGGACGGCGACCTGCGCTGCCGCGTGCGCGGCACGCTGCTGGGCTCGGTGCGCGGCCATATCCGCGACGGCCGCCGCGTCAGCGAGGCGGAGCCCCGGGACTACATCGTTCACGGCACGCGCCAGCTGCATGGCACCCTGGCGGCGCGCAAGCCGCGCCGGCATCGCATCCATCTGCGCTTCCAAGACATCAGCCACGAGTTCGAGCGCCTGTCGCTGCCGCTGGCCTCCCAGGGCGGCGCCGAGCCGCCGATGATGCTGACCCTCGTCCTCGGCGACCACCACCGCGGCCGCTACTTCTGGAGCCAGTGGGCCGCGGTAGGGCGCTGATCCGTCTTCCTCGTCAGCTCATCGCCGAAAAGAAAAAGGGCGCCTCGAAAGGCGCCCTTGATCCTTGAGCCGAGAGGAAGCGGCTACTTGCCTTCCTGCTCTTCCTTCTCTTCCTTCTCGTTGCGGCGGGAGAGCGCCGCGCCGAGGATGTCGCCGAGGCTGGCGCCGCTGTCCTGCGAGCCGTACTCGGCCATCGCCTGCTTCTCCTCCTCCACCTCGCGCGACTTGATGGAGAGCGAGACCTTGCGCGAGGCGCGGTCGACGGCCATCACCTTGGCGTCCACCTTCTCGCCGACGGCGAAGCGGTCCGGGCGCTGCTCGCTGCGATCGCGGGAGAGCTCGGCCTTGCGGATGAAGCCGGGGAGGCCGTCCGCCAGCGTCACCTCGATGCCGCCGTCGGTGATCGCGGCGACGGTGCCGGTGACGACATCGCCCTTCTTCACCTTGGCGAGGCTCTGCTCGAAGGGATCATGCGCCAGCTGCTTGATGCCGAGGCTGATGCGCTCCTTCTCGACGTCGACGTCGAGCACGCGCACCTTCACCATGTCGCCCTTCTTGTAGTCCTTGATCGCCTCCTCGCCGGTCTTCTGCCAGTCGAGGTCGGAGAGATGGACCATGCCGTCGATGTCGCTGGGGAGACCGACGAAGAGGCCGAATTCGGTGATGTTCTTGATCTCGCCCTCGAGCTCGGTGCCCGCCGGGTACTTCTCCAGGAAGGCTTCCCAGGGGTTCGCCATGCACTGCTTCAGGCCGAGGCTGATGCGGCGTTTGATCGGATCGACGTCGAGCACCATCACCTCGACCTCCTGGCTGGTCGAGACGATCTTGCCGGGATGCACGTTCTTCTTCGTCCAGCTCATCTCGGAGACGTGCACCAGGCCTTCGACGCCCGGCTCCAGCTCCACGAAGGCGCCGTAGTCGGTGATGTTGGTGACGCGACCCTTGAAGCGGGCGCCCGCCGGATACTTGAGCTCGACGCCCTCCCAGGGATCCGCCTCGAGCTGCTTCATGCCGAGCGAGATGCGCTGGGTCTCCTTGTTGAAGCGGATCACCTGCACCTTGACGGTCTGGCCGATGTGCAGCGCCTCGGACGGGTGATTGATGCGCCGCCACGCGATGTCGGTGACGTGCAGCAGGCCGTCGACGCCGCCGAGATCGACGAAGGCGCCGTAGTCGGTGATGTTCTTGACGACGCCCTGCAGGATCTGGCCTTCCTGCAGATTGGCGACCAGCTCCGAGCGCGCCTCGGCGCGGCTCTCCTCGAGCACGGCGCGGCGCGAGACCACGATGTTGCCGCGCGAGCGGTCCATCTTGAGGATCTGGAACGGCTGCGGCGTGCCCCAGAGCGGGGTGATGTCGCGCACCGGGCGGATGTCCACCTGGCTCCCCGGCAGGAAGGCCACCGCGCCCGAGAGGTCGACGGTGAAGCCGCCCTTCACGCGGCCGAAGATGGTGCCGGTGACGCGCTCGTTCTTCTGGAACTGCTTCTCGAGCAGCGTCCAGGCTTCCTCGCGGCGTGCCTTCTCGCGCGAGAGCTGGGCGTCGCCGTTCTTGTCCTCCATCCGCTCGAGATAGACCTCGACGGTGTCGCCCGGCTTGATCTCCGCCGGCTTGCCCGGAACCGAGAATTCCTTCAGCGGCACGCGGCCTTCGGATTTGAGCCCGACATCGATCAGCACCATGTCGTTCTCGACCGCCACCACATGGCCCTTGACCACGGTGCCTTCGAGACTGGCGCCGGTGCCGAGGGACTCATCCAGCATCGCGGCGAAATTTTCCTTCCCCGAGGACGCCCCGGTTTGGGTTGCGACGGCCATTCAATCTCCTGTTTCATCCCCTTGGCTTGACGCCCGCCGGCCCGGGGATCGAGACCGGTTCACGGACGGGCCACCGACGGCGGGACGGGCGCGGTGGCATGGACCCGGTCCTGCCGGGCCATCGGACGGCGAAGTTCCGGATTCTCTCAGGATTCAGAGAGACTTGCCGGCGACTTTGCCGTCGATGTAGGTGATGGCGGCGGCAAAGGCCGCCTCGGCGTCGAGCGCCGTCGTGTCGAGGACGAAAGCATCGTCAGCGGGCCGCAAGGGCGCCGTCTGACGCTGGCTGTCGCGCGCGTCACGATCCTTCATGTCCTGCAGGACGCGCTCGTATATAGCCTCGACTCCGGCCTCCCGCAACTCCTTGAATCGGCGCCTCGCCCGGGCCTCCGGGCTCGCCTGGACATAGAGCTTGGCGTCGGCATCGGGGCAGACCACGGTGCCGATGTCGCGCCCGTCGAGCACCGCGCCGCGGAAGCCGCCGGGTGGCGTGCGGGCGAAGTCGCGCTGGAAGGCGAGGAGCGCCGCGCGCACCCCCGGAATGGCCGCCACCACCGAGGAAGCCTGGGCGATCTTCTCCTCGGTGAGGCGCTGGTCGCCGAGGAGCGCCGGCGTCACCCGTCCGGCCGCCGCGGTCGCCGCGACGGGATCGGCAGGATCGGCTCCCGCGAGGAGCGCCTCGAGCGCGGTGGCGCGATAGAGCTTGCCGGTGTCGAGATGGGCGAGGCGGTAGTGCCCGGCGAGCCGCCGCGCCAGCGTTCCCTTGCCGGCGGCGGCGGGTCCGTCGACGGCGATGATCACGCGACGTCCCGGAGCGTGGCGCCGAGCCCGTTCATCAGATGAAGGAAGCCCGGGAAGCTGGTGTTGATGGTCTCCGCATCGTCGATGCCGATCGGGCGCTCCGCTGCCATGCCCATCACCAGGAAGGCCATGGCGATGCGGTGGTCGAGGTGGGCGGCGATGGTGGCATCGCCCCGCGGCCGCCCGCCG
Source organism: Allostellaceae bacterium (assembly GCA_035507155.1). Taxonomy (GTDB): domain Bacteria; phylum Pseudomonadota; class Alphaproteobacteria; order ATCC43930; family CGMCC-115725; genus DASZHJ01. Next base: position 2,141 of record DATJOK010000110.1, on the reverse strand, counting down.
GTGCCCTCGACGATGAGCGTGTCGCCCTCGACGGTGACGTCGACGCCCGCGGCGCGCAGGCCGGTCGCGATCGCGGCGAGCCGGTCGCTCTCCTTGACCCGCAGCTCCGCGAGCCCGTGCATCACCGTGCGTCCGCTGGCGAAGGAAGCGGCGACCGCCAGCACCGGATACTCGTCGATCATGCTGGGCGCGCGCTCCGCCGGCACCTCGACGCCCCGAAGCGAGCTCGCGCGCACCAGCAGATCCGCCACCGGCTCGCCGCCCGCCTCGCGCGCGTCGCCGATCTCGATCTGGGCGCCCATCTCGCGGAGCGTGGTGAAGAGGCCGGTGCGGAGCGCGTTCATGCCGACAGCCTCGATGCGGACCTCCGAGCCCGGCAGCAGCAGCGCTGCCACCATCGGGAATGCCGCCGAGGAAGGATCGCCGGGGACGGTGAGATCGGCGGCGCGGAGCTCGGCCTCGCCCTTGAGCGCGATCCGGCGATGACCGTCGGCGGTGGTGATGCCGGTCACCGTGGCGCCGAAGTGGCGCAGCATCCGCTCGGTGTGATCGCGGGTCGCCTGCGGCTCCACCACGATGGTCTCGCCGGGCGCGTTCAGCCCGGCGAGCAGGATCGCCGACTTCACCTGCGCCGACGGCACTGGCAGCGTGTAGTCGATCGGCAGGGGATCGGCGCTGCCGGCGATCGAGAGCGGCAGACGGTCGCCGGCGCGCGCCATGATGCGCGCGCCCATGCGCTGCAGCGGCGTCGCCACGCGGGCCATCGGCCGCTTGCGCAGCGAGGCGTCGCCGGTGAATACGGCGGTGAGCGGCGAGGTCGCGACCGCTCCCAGCACGAGCCGTGCGCCGGTGCCGGAATTGCCGAAATCGAGCACGTCGGCAGGCTCGGCGAAGCCGCCGACGCCGACGCCATCCACCAGCCATTGCCCGTCCTTGCTGCGCTCGACACGGGCACCAAGGGCGCGCATCGCCGCGGCGGTGTTGAGCACATCCTCGCCTTCGAGAAGCCCGTCGATGCGGGTGCGGCCGACGGCGAGCGCGCCCAGGATCAGCGCGCGGTGCGAGATCGACTTGTCGCCGGGCACGCGGATGCGTCCCTTGAGCGGGCCTGAGGTGCCGGAGGAGACGGGCGTCACGATTTCGGGTCCAAGCGGTTGTGGCGGCTCCGTTCCTAGCACATCCGGCGCCGCCGCCGACAGCGCCGAGAGGGGGGGCCGGGACGCCCGCCGATTTTGCTTTGACAGGTCGCCGGGTTCGTGGCAATTGGCCGCTCCACCCTATATGTCGGTTACCCCGGCGGGCGCCATTCCCGAGCCCGAGGGGCGGCGAGCAAGCGGTTAGGAGAGGCGACGTGTCGAAACCAGAATGGGGCACCAAGCGGATCTGCCCAAGCTGCGGGACGCGCTATTACGATCTGCATCGCGACCCGATCGTCTGCCCGAAATGCGGGACGCAGTTCGATCCCGAGGCGCTGCTGAAGACGCGCCGGCGCTCGGCGCCTCCAGTGGAGGCGGTGGCCGCTCCGGCGCCCGTCGCGGAGGCCGAGCCGGAAGCGGAGGCGGAAGAGGTGGAAGCGGTCGAGGGAGAAGCCGCCGAAGCCGAGGAGGGCGAGGAGGAGGAAGAGGAAGTCATCGAGGATGCCTCCGAGCTCGGCGAGGACGAGGACGACATGGCCGAGGTGATCGAGAACGTCGACGAGGAGGAGGAGCGCTGAGCCTTCGCGGACGGAGTTTCCGCTCCCTGCGCAGGCGCGTTTTGCGCTAAAATACAGAAGGTTTCGGGGTCATAGCTCAGTTGGGAGAGCGCCGCAATGGCATTGCGGAGGTCGGGGGTTCGAATCCCCCTGGCTCCACCAGATCGGGAAGGCCTCGCCGGGCAATCGGCGAGGCCTTTCTCTTTTGCGGCGGCAAGTCACGCGCGAGCGCTAGTCCTTGGGCTTCAGGTTCTCCGGCAGGATGTCCTCGTCGGTCCAGGAGATGAAGAACAGCACCACCCAGGTGGTCCGGTGCGAGAAGCCGTAGGCGGGGTCCGCCGAGGCGGTGAGGCTGCCTTGCTTGGCGTCGAGCGCGGTGGCGGCGAACTTGGCGACGCCCCGATCCTCCGAGCGCTTGTAGAAGGCGATCTCCGGCGTGGTGACGGTG
>DATJOK010000109.1:0-37359 GCA_035507155.1 Allostellaceae bacterium | reverse complement strand
CCTCGCGGATCAGCGCCGGGATCTGGTAGCAGAGCGACTTCCCCGCTCCGGTCGGCATCAGCACCAGCGTGTCGCCGCCGGCGATCACGTGATCGATGACGGCTCGCTGCTCGCCGCGGAAACGGTCATAGCCGAAGACGGTCTGCAGCACGCCAAGGACACGATCTTGGGTTGCGGTGACGGCAGTGGCGGCAACTGGCATTCGGCGGGCCTGCGACTCGGGGACGGCGGAGAGTCTACCGCATTTCCGCTCCGAAACTCCCCCTATCGCATTGCACCATCGCCCCGTGCTATCACCCGCGCCGCCATGCTCACCCTCAACGACATCACGTACCGGATCGCCGGCCGGACCCTGCTTGACAGCGCCTCGGCGCAGATCAATGCGGGCTGGAAAGTGGGCCTCGTCGGCCGCAACGGCACCGGGAAATCCACGCTCCTCGACCTGATCCGCGGCGAGCTGCAGCTCGACGGCGGCGAGATCCAGCTGCAGAACAACGTGCGGCTGGGCTTCGTGGCGCAGGAGGCGCCGGCGGGCAGGACCACGCCGCTCGAGGCGGTGCTCGCCGCCGACACCGAGCGCGCGGTGCTGCTGGCGGAGACAGAGACGACGGAGGATCCGCATCGGATCGGCGAGATCCAGACCCGGCTCCTGGAGATCGACGCCCACGCGGCGCCGTCGCGCGCGGGCTCGATCCTGCACGGCCTTGGCTTCGATGCCACCATGCAGACGACAGCGCTCAGCGAGTTCTCCGGCGGCTGGCGCATGCGGGTGGCGCTGGCCGCCGCGCTCTTCGCCGAGCCCGACCTGCTGCTGCTGGACGAGCCCACCAACCATCTCGATCTCGAAGCCTCGCTCTGGCTCGAGGATTTCCTCCGGCGCTACCGCCGTACGGTCATCCTGGTGAGCCACGACCGCAATTTCCTGGACTCGGTCGTCGACCACATCCTGGCGCTGGCCGACCGCAAGCTCACCCTCTACAACGGCGGCTACAGCGCCTATCTGCGCCAGCGCGCGGAGACAATCCAGCGCAGCAAGGCGCTCGCCGAGCGCCAGGAGACGCAGCGCAAGCACCTGCAGGCTTTCGTCGACCGCTTCCGCGCCAAGGCCTCGAAGGCGCGCCAGGCGCAGAGCCGCGTCAAGGCGCTCGAAAAGCTGGTGCCGGTCTCGATCGCGACCGAGGAGGCGCCGCCGCGCTTCGATTTCCCGTCGCCCGGCGAGCTCAGGCCGCCGCTCCTCACCCTCGACAACGTCTCGGTCGGCTACGCCGAGGGGAAGCCGGTGCTGCGCCATCTCAATCTGCGTCTCGATCCCGACGATCGCGTGGCGCTCCTCGGCGCCAACGGCAACGGCAAGTCGACCCTGGCGAAGCTGCTCGGCGGCCGGCTGCAACCGATGGTGGGCCACGCCATCCGTGCGCCACGGCTTTCCTACGGCTTCTTCGCCCAGCACCAGATCGAGGAGCTGATGCCCGACGGCACGCCCTTCGATCATCTCGCCGAGCTGATGCCGAAATCCGGGCCGGAGGCGGTGCGCGCGCGGCTCGCGCGCTTCGGCCTTGGCGTCGACAAAGTGTTCGTCAAGGCACGCGATCTCTCCGGCGGCGAGAAGGCGCGGCTCACGCTCTGCCTCGCGACCCATGACGCGCCCCATCTCCTGATCCTCGACGAGCCCACCAACCACCTCGACATCCAGGCGCGCGAGGCGCTCGCCGAGGCGCTCAACGACTTTCCGGGCGCCGTCGTGCTGATCAGCCACGACTGGCATCTGGTGGAGCTGGTGGCGGACCGGCTCTGGCTGGTGGCGGACGGCACCGCCAAGCCCTTCGACGGCGACCTCGAGGAATACCGGCGGATCCTGCTGAGCCGGAGCCGGAGCAATGGCAGCGGCGAGAGCGACGGCCGCGACAGCTCGACCCGCAAGGCGGAGCGCCGGGCGGCGGCAAAGCAGCGCCGCGAGCTGGAGCCGTTGCGGCGGCGCGTGCGCGAGGCCGAGGCGCGCGTCGCGACGCTCACCCGGGACGTCACCGCTCTCGAGAGCGAGCTCGCCACACCCGCCGCCTATGGCGGCGACAGCGCGAAGCTGACAGACATGCTGCGCCGGCAGGCGGAGCTGCGCGCGGCGCTCAGTGCCGCCGAGATCGACTGGCTATCCGCTTCCGAGGCGCTCGAAGCCGCCGGCTGATGCGGCAGCGCATGCACGCGCTGCGGTCGAAGCCCCGAATACGCCGATACACCAGACGGTTTGGCGGCATGCCGCGGGGCGTCGAGCTGTGACCTTGGCGCCCCTCTCATTGACAGATTTGCGACTCCCCGGGGAACCAATCTAGCTCACATAAGCCCCGGCAGCCCCCTCCCTTGTAGGGGTGTGGAAAGCGGGCACGGCATTCGCCGAATGCGTCTCAAATCCCTAAGGCCCCGAAATGCAACGAGTCGGCGCCCCTCGAGGGGATCACGCGCTGGTTACCGGAAGCTTAAAGGTGAGTTAAGACGACTCGGCGACACTGTTCGTGCGGGGGAACGAGCGCGAAGAAACGGAAGTCGATGAGGATTGCGATGTTGCCACGGATACGCTCCCGGATTGAGACCACCCCCGAGACCCCGCCGACCACGGGCCTCGATGATCCCTCTTGGATCCGCCGCGCGATGCTGCTTGAGCAGATCGCCGAGCGCTACGCGAGCGGCGTCGCCAACCCGCCGCAGCGCCGCAGCACCGAGGATCTCTTCCGCATCGCCGTCTATGACGGCGAGCCGCTGGTGCGCAGCGTGCTGGCCGACAGCCTGAAGCGCCTGCCGCACGCGCCCCGCGACATCGTGCTGTCCCTCGCCCATGACGAATCCCAAGTGGCGCGGCCGGTGCTGCAGTCCTCCCCGGTGCTGTCCGACGACGACCTCGTCCGCGTCGCCCGCGAGTGCTCGCGCGCCCACCGCATGGCGATCGCCGAGCGCGAGACCGTGCCGCTCAAAGTCGCCGAGACGCTCTACGAGGGCCAGGACCCGATCGTGGTCCGCCGCCTCCTCGCCAATGACGGCGCCGTGCTGGCGGAAGGCCTGCTGCACGCGATCCTGGACTCCCTCGGCGAAGCGCCGGGGATCGTGGAGACGATGGCGAGCCGGCGACTGCTGCCGGTGAGCGTGATCGATCGCCTCACCCACTACGGCACCATCGAGCTCCGCCGCCGCCCGGCGCAGAAGCGGGCCTGAGATCCCTCGGCGCGGACGCAACGTCCGCGCCGAACCGGCACTCCCTGACCGGCGCTAGATTCCGCGGAACTTCTGGGCGAGCGCGTCGACCTGGCGGGCGAAGAGCGCCACGTCGGTGCCGACGGCGACAAAGACGAAGCCCGCCCCCAGCACCTTCCGCGTCTCGTCCTCGCGCAGGCTCAGGAAGCCCGGCGCCTTGCCGGCCTTCTTGATGCGCTGGCCCGCCTCGATGATCGCCGCCTGCACCTCGGCATGCTGGGTGTTGCCGATATGGCCCATGTCGGCGGCGAGATCGGCGGGGCCGATGAAGATGCCGTCGAGGCCCTCGATCTTCGCCATCTCCTCGATCTCGCCCACCGCCTTCCGCGTCTCGGTCTGCACCAGGACGCAGATGTCCTCCTCGGCGCGCTTGGCGTACTCCGGCACGCGAGCGTAGCGGTTGGCGCGGGTGGTGCCGGCGAAGCCGCGGATGCCCTTGGGCGGATAGCGGGTCGCCGCCACGGCGCGGCGCGCCTCTTCCGCCGACTGCACGAAAGGGAAGAGGAAGCTGCGGGCGCCTTGATCGAGGAGCCGCTTCACGATGACAGGCTCATTCCAGGGCACGCGCACGACCGGCTCGGCGGTGCCGCCTTCCATGGCGCGCAGATGGTTCACCACGTCGGGGAGCTCGTTCGGCGAATGCTCCATGTCGATGAGCAGCCAGTCGAAGCCGGCGCCGGCGCAGACCTCGGTCACCGTCGGGCTGGCGAAATTGAGCCAGAAGCCGATCTGGGGCGTGCCGGCGGCAAGCCCGCGCTTGAAGCGGTTGGGAGGCAGTGTGGCGGCCATCAATGGATCTCCGGCTCGGGCACCGGCGCGGTGCCGGCAAGGAAGTCGAAATCGCAGCCCTCATGGGCCTGGCTGATGTGCTGGCTGAACAGCATGCCGTAGCCGCGGGGATATTGCGGCTTGGGCGCGACCCAGGCGGCGCGGCGCTTTTTCAGCTCCTCGTCGGAAACCGCGAGGCTGAGGCGGCGGCCGGGAACATCGAGCTCGATGATGTCGCCGCTCTTCACCAGCGCCAGCGGGCCGCCGACAAAGGCCTCCGGCGAGATGTGGAGGACGCAGGCGCCATAGCTGGTGCCGCTCATGCGCGCGTCCGAGAGCCGCACCATGTCGCGCACGCCCTGGGCCAGGATCTTCTTGGGGATCGGCAGCTGGCCCCATTCCGGCATGCCGGGACCGCCCTGCGGCCCGCCGTTCTGCAGCACCAGCACGGAGTCCGCGGTGACATCCAGGTTGGGATCGTCGATCCGTGCCGCCATGTCGTTGTAGTCGCGGAAGACGACGGCGGGGCCGCGATGCTTCTGGAGCCGCGCCTCCATCGCCGGCGGCTTGATGACGGCGCCGTCCGGCGCCAGATTGCCGCGCAGCACCGCGAGGCCGCCGCCCGACTGCAGCGGATTGTTGGCGGTGCGGATCACGTCCTCGTTGTAGATCTCGCCGCGGGCAATGTTCTCGCCGAGCGTCTTGCCGTTGGCGGTGCGGCAGCTCGTATCGAGGCCGCTCCCGAGCTGGCGCAGCAGTGCGCGGAGGCCGCCGGCGTAGAAGAAATCCTCCATCAGGTATTTGCCCGACGGGCGGATGTTGGCGAGGACCGGGGTCCGCCGGGAGATCTCGTCGAACCGGTCGAGGCTGAGCTTGACGCCGGCGCGGCCGGCCATGGCGACGAGGTGGATCACGCCGTTGGTCGAGCCGCTCAAGGCCATCAGCGTCGCGATACCGTTATCAAAGGCGGCCGGGGTCAGGATGTCGCGCGGCTTCAGGTCCTCGAATACCATCTCGACGATGCGCCGGCCGCTCGCCGAGGCCATGCGCGAATGGTTGCTGTCCGCCGCCGGGATCGAGGACGCGCCCGGCAGCGTCAGCCCCAGCGCCTCGGTCACTGCCGCCATCGTCGAGGCCGTGCCCATGGTCATGCAGGTGCCGAAGGAGCGGGCGATGCCGTCCTCGATCTCCTCCCAGTCCTGCTCGTCGATGTTGCCGGCGCGGAGCTCGGCCCAGTATTTCCAGGTGTCGCTGCCGGATCCTAGCGGCTGGTTGTGCCAGTTGCCGCGCAGCATCGGCCCCGCCGGCACGAAGATCGCCGGCAGGTTCATGCTGAGGGCGCCCATGATGAGGGCCGGCACCGTCTTGTCGCAGCCGCCCAGCAGCACCACGCCGTCGATCGGGTTGGCGCGCAGCAGCTCCTCCGTCTCCATGGCGAGGAGGTTGCGGTAGAGCATGGTGGAGGGCTTCATGAAGGGCTCGCCCAGGGATATCGCCGGCATCTCCACCGGGAATCCCCCCGCCTGCCAGATCCCCCGTTTCACCTCCGCCGCCCGCTCGCGGAAGTGAAAGTGGCAGGGGTTCATCTCGCTCCAGGTATTGAGGATGGCGATGACCGGCTTGCCCGCGTAATCCTCCGCCGAGAACCCCATCTGCTTGGTGCGCGAGCGATGGCCGAAAGAGCGCAGATCCTTGACGCCGTACCAGCGGGCGCTGCGGAGCTGCTCATAGGTCTTGCGGCGGGGCGTGCTCACGGTCGGGGATCCTCCCTTCAAAGGCCGGGGGAGTGAAGCGGCTGGCCCCGGTGCTGTCAATGCAGCCCAGCTTCCCTCTCCCCGGCGGGGAGAGGGTCGGGGTGAGGGGGTATCGATCCCCGACTCGAGCACGCCAAGTCAGCGCCTGGGGCCACGCCCCCTCACCTAACCTCTCCCCGGCGGGGACGGGGATCGGCCACCTGCAATTGACCAATTCCGGCTCTGCCGCTATGGTCCCGCCACTATGACGCAGACCGACCATCACCTGCGGGCGCTTCGACTTAGGGCCCCGGCTCTCATTGAGGGCCGGGAGATCGTTTTTGCCCCTATGCGCGCCCACCGGGATGCTGCGTCAGATGTCCATCGCCAAGCCTAGATCCGCCGTCACTATCGCGATCGTCCGTTCTCCGGGGCCCTGGGCTCGCGGAAACGGGGCTTGCCGCATCCGGCCGGGCCGCTCCTTCGCTGATCGCCATTAAGTCCGGGAGAGCCCCCATGTCCATTATGCCCTTTCAGAAGTACCGAGCCTTCGCCCCCATCAAGCTGCCCGGCCGGCAATGGCCGACGCGCACCATCGAGAAGGCGCCGATCTGGTGCAGCGTCGATCTCCGCGACGGTAACCAGGCGCTGGTCGAGCCGATGGACCGCCACAAGAAGCTCAAGTTCTTCGAGCATCTGGTGAAGCTCGGCTTCAAGGAGATCGAGGTGGGTTTCCCCGCCGCCTCCGACACCGAGTTCGACTTCATCCGCCACATCATCGACGAAAAGCTCATTCCCGATGACGTCACCATCCAGGTGCTGACCCAGGCGCGCGAGCCGCTCATCCGCCGCACGATGGACTCCATCAAGGGCGCGAAGCACGCGATCCTCCATCTCTACAATTCGACCTCGACCCTGCAGCGCCGCGTCGTCTTCGACATGGACCGCGCCGGCATCAAGCAGATCGCCGTCGACGGCACCCGGCTGGTGAAAGAGCTGGCGCCCGAGGTCGAGGCCACCGGCACCGATCTCCGCTTCCAGTACTCGCCGGAGAGCTTCACCGGCACCGAGCTCGACTACGCCCTCGAGGTCTGCCACGCGGTGATGGACGTCTGGCAGCCCACAAAAAAGAAGCCGATCATCTTCAACCTGCCAGCCACCGTCGAGATGGCGTCTCCCAACGTCTACGCCGACCAGATCGAGTGGATGCACCGCAACTTCAAGGAGCGGGAGAAGATCATCCTGAGCCTCCATCCGCACAACGATCGCGGCACCGGCGTCGCCGCGGCTGAATTGGGCGTGATGGCGGGCGCCAACCGCATCGAGGGCACGCTCTTCGGCAACGGCGAGCGCACCGGCAACGTCGACGTGGTGACATTGGCGCTCAACCTCTTCAGCCAGGGCGTCGATCCGCGCCTCGACTTCACCGACATCAACGCCTCGATCGAGGTGGCGGAGTACTGCAACCAGCTGCCGGTGCATCAGCGCCATCCCTATGCGGGCGAGCTGGTCTACACCGCCTTTTCGGGCTCGCATCAGGACGCGATCAAGAAGGGCATGACGGCGCTCGCCAAGAGCAACAGCGGCGAGTGGGAGGTGCCCTACCTGCCGATCGACCCCAAGGACCTCGGCCGCAGCTACGAGGCGATCATCCGCGTCAACAGCCAGTCGGGGAAAGGCGGCGTCGCCTACATCCTGCACGCGGAGTACGGCATCGACCTGCCGCGCGACCTGCAGGTGGAATTCTCCGGCATCATCCAGGCGATCGCCGATGCCTCGGGCAAGGAGATCGTCGCCGAGGAGATCTGGAAGCAGTTCAAGGCCACATATCTCGAGGCGAACGGCCCCTACCGGCTGGTGGACTACCAGCTTCGCTCCGACACCCATGCCAGCGAGCTCATCGTCTGCAGCGCCGAGATCGAGGTCGGCGGCAAGCGGAAGCGGGTCGAAGGCCGCGGCAACGGCCCGATCGATGCCTTCATCCATGCGCTCACGGGCGAAGGCCTGAAGATCGGCGTCGTCGACTACCACCAGGACGCGGTCGGCCGCGGCTCCGACGTGCAGGCGGTCTGCTTCATGCGCTGCAACGACGGCAATGGCCGCGAGCGCTTCGGCGTGGGCTTCCACGCCAACACGATCACCGCCTCGCTGCGCGCGATCGTCAGCGCCGCGAACCGACTCAGCACCGACAAGGCGAATTGAGCGGGAAGCGCCCCGTTCAGGCGGTGCCGCGCGGCGGCATGGCGGCGAGCTCCTCCGCCGAGACCGGGGCGGCGGTGACTTCGCGCATCGGCACCTGGACGGCAGCGCCGCGCTGGTAGTTGAGATCGGCGAGCGCGCGGTTCACCGCGATGATGGCGATGCTGATGGTGTTGGCATCGTGGCGGCCGAGGAAGCGCGCCATCACCGCAAGCTCCGTCACCAGGCGGTCGCGCACGTCGATGCCCTGGATCTGCATGCGGTCGATCACGCTGTCGAGCCCGTCGAAGAAGTGGCGCGCCGCCTGCTCGATGGCGGCGGGTCGCGGAATGTAGCGCAGCTCGGTCGGCGCCGGCTTCACCACCTCGGCGATCTCCAGCGACCAGGTGCGAACGGCCTCGAGATAGACCGAGACGTGGCGACGATGATGCCGGTGCGCGATCGCGGCGATGCTGGTCGCGAGCACCGCGAGGCGCTCCTCCTCGGCGAGCGGCAGCGCCTCGAATTCGGCGACGACGTCGCGCAGCAGATCTTCGGTCTCGGGCCCAACCGCGGCGAGCGCGGTGTCGATGGTTTCAGCCAAGGATGTCATCGCGATTACCCCCGCACCTCTCCCCGAAACGACTTCTAAAAACTCCCGGGAACTTTCGTCGACCTCTCTTAAGAAATGCTTGTCCCGGCGGGGTTCTGTCTGTGAGGAAATGCACAGCTTTCGCGAGGATTTTTCGCGTCTTTCTCTATGGGCGAGAAGCCCCTGATTCTGCGCCACTTAACGACCCTCCTCGCCAATTATGGATGCATTAACCGACGGCAGGAGATGATGGTGGAACGCGGAAGGGATCGCGCGCGTCGCGCGGTCATGAGCGAGCGAGGAGAGCAGATCATGAGCGACATGCCGAATGTGCTTGTCGACCGCAATCTCGAGACGGCGACGACGATCTCGTTGCGGCGCGAGCCCGCGTGCTTCGCTTTCCTCTGCAGCCAGGCCGCATCGGCGCCCCTGCCGATCGATTCCATCAACCTCGATCTCGCCTCCGTCGACTACTACGCCGGCCGCGCCTCGATCTGGACGACGCTGGAGATCCGCTCCGCTGCCAGCGGCGACGAGCCCACTGCCATCCTCGGCTTTGACGAGAGCTTCCTCCGCCCTTTCACCCGCGCCGTCATCGAGGCCTCCACCACCCGCGCCGCCTACCGCATGCTGATCCGTCCGGCGAGCGAAGAGTCGCCGCGCTACCGGGTCGTCGAGTATGTGAGCGGCCCCGGCGTTCCCCTGCAGGAGCTGCTGATCTCCCCGCAGGACCAGGTGCTGCTGATCGCCATGTCCGGCAGCGAGGGCGGCGAGGAGACGCTGTTCCAGCTGCCGCGCAGCGACAGCTTCCTGCGCGCCTTCGTCAAGATGACCCACCAGGCCGACCAGGTGCTGCGCACCACCCTCGCCGAGAGCGAGCGTCTGGCCCGCCGGCGCGAGCTGCCGGCACCCGAGACGAAGCCCGCCGACTGACCTAGAGGCCGGGGAGCCGCGGCGGCTCCTCGGGATCGCGGTAGATCACCATCCCCGCCTCGACCTTGGCACCCGGCGTGAGCCGGGCGGGCTCCACCTTGCCCGGCCCCAGGATGTGGCGCACCTCGATGTCCTCCGCCAGCAGATAGTCCGTCACGATGCGGCGGTGACAGCGCCACCAGACCGCCTCGGCGCACATGATCGCCGCCTGGTGCTCGCGAGCGAGCGCCAGCAGGGCCGCGAAGCCCGCCCGGAACTCCGGTGTCTCCGCATAGTCCGCATAGGCGCGGAACGCCTTCTCGCGCCAGAGCGTGTGGTGAGAGGGCGCCGTCGGCGCCGTGCCGTCGCGCCGGCCACCCAGCGCTGGCAGGTGACGGTAGCGGATGCCGTGCGGCGCCAGCGCCGGCTCCAGCGCCTCGGCGTTGAACTGCGGATTGGTGCGGGAGCGCGGAAACCGCCGGATATCGGCGAGGAGGTCGACACCGGCCGCCTGCAGAAGCGCCAGCAGCTCGGAGAACGGCCGCGTCGAGTGACCGATGGTGTGGACCAGCATCACGTCATCGTGCCGCAGGCAGCCGCCCGGCGGAAGGCCGGCGCGGGAGGCGGTAGGCATGCCCGGACGGCGTTGCTAAAGTGTCCCGCCCTGGAGCAAGGCATGAGGAGCACCATGAGCGGCATCGCGCTCGACTTCGGCATGCAGTTCTTTCCTGACGTCGGACCGGAGCAGAAATCCGCCGCGCAATACTTCGACGAGTCGCTGCGACTGACCGATTTCTGCGACCCCTATGGCTGGGGCCACGTGCGGACGGTGGAGCATTACTTCCATCCCTATGGCGGCTATTCGCCCAACCCCATCGTCTTCCTCGCCGCCGTCTCCCAGCGCGCGAAGAAAGCACGCCTCATCACCGGCGCAGTGCTGCCGATCTTCAACAATCCGCTGAAGCTCGCCGGCGAGATCGCGATGCTGGACGCGATCTCCGGCGGCCGCATCGAGGTGGGCTTCGCCCGCGCCTTCCTGCCGCACGAGTTCGCGCGCTTCGGCGTCAGCGTCAACGAGAGCAAGGCACGCTTCGCCGAGGGGATGGAGCAGGTGCGCCGCCTCCTGGAGGAGGAGAGCGTCGCCGCCGAGGGCGAGTTTCACCGCTTCCCGCCCACCACCTCGCTGCCGCGGCCGACCCAGCGCCCGCGCCCGCAGTTCTGGGTCGCCGCCATCGCTACGCCCGAGAGCTTCGACAATGCCGGCCGGCTCGGCCACTGGATCATGGCGATCCCGATGGCGGGCGCCGCCATGGCGGAGCTCATCGGCCGCTACCGCGAGGCCTGGCGCTCGGCCGGCCGCAAGGGCCAGGGCCGCGTCATGCTCGCCTTCCACATGCTCTGTCACGAGAGCGGCAGCGAGGCGGCGGCGATCGCCCGCGCGCCGCTCAACGGCTACCTCCGCTCCCTCGTCGACGCCGCCTCCGACTGGACCGCCGGCATGTCCTCGGCGGACTATCCCGGCTACGACAAGATCATCGCCGGCCTCGCCAAGGAGACTTTCGAGAGCCAGGTGGCGAGCGGCGGCGCCTGGGTCGGCACTCCCGCCGACATCACCGAGCAGGCGATCGAGTATCACCGCAAGGTCGGCGGTTTCGAGAGCGCCTCGCTGCAGGTCAACTTCAACACCGTCCCCTACGAAGCGGCCGCGAGCTCGGTGCGGCTCTTCAGCGAAAAGGTGATGCCGCGGTTTGCAGCGGCTTCTTAGCATTCACCTGCGGAGCTCGTGATCCACCCCCCTCCCGTCGATCCGCTTCGCGGCTCGACCCCCCTCCAGGGGGGAGGGACAGAAAACTCCGGATTCCTGCGACCCCCTCCCCCCTTGAGGGGGAGGGTTGGGGCGGGGGGTGAGGCAAGACCTCGATCTCGCCGACGCACGCACTCTGCGAAAGCCCGCACATGGTGGGCCGCAGCTTGTCTCATTGCGGCGCTCCTGCTGAGCAGCCCCGCCCTCGCCCACGACCAGCTGGTGATCGGCATCAGCCAGTTCCCGCCGACCCTCAACCCGGATCTCGACGAGACTCTCGCCAAAGCTTACGTGCTGGGCATGGCGCGGCGGCCGCTCACCGCCTATGACGCGAATTGGCAGCTCATCTGCATGCTCTGCACCGAGCTGCCGAGCTTCGAGAACGGGCTCGCCGAGCGCGTGACCCTGCCGGACGGCAAGGAGGGCGTCAGTCTCACCTACAGGCTGCAGCCGAAGGCCACCTGGGGCGACGGCGTGCCGGTCAGCACCGAGGACGTGCTCTTCACCTACGAGGTCGGGCGCGACCCGCTCTCGGGCGTCAACAATGCCGAACTCTATCGACGGATCGTGAAAATCGAGGCGAAAGACGCCAAGACCTTCACGGTGACCGAGAACCGCGTCGACTACCAGTACCAGGCGCTGCCTGATTTCGAGCTGCTGCCCGCGCATCTGGAGCGCCGCGTCTTCAAGAGCGATCGCCGCAACTACCGCTTCCACACGCTCTACGACACCGACCCCACCGACCCCGGCCTCTATTTCGGCCCCTATCGCGTGAGCGAGCTGGTGCCGGGGAGCCGCATCGTGCTGGTGCGCAACCCCACCTGGTGGGGACATCGGCCGGGCTTCGACCGCATCGTGGTCTCGGTGGTCGAGAACACCGCTGCCCTCGAGGCGAACCTGCTCGCCGGCAGCATCGACATGATCGCCGGCGAGTTCAGTCCGATCGCCGTCGACCAGGCCCTCGCCTTCGCCGCGCGCCACCCCGGCCGCTTCACCGTGCTGGTGAAGCCAGGGCTCAATTTCGAGCACGTGGCGACCAACCTCGACAATCCCATCCTCGCCGATCTGCGCGTGCGCCAGGCGCTGCTGATGGCGATCGACCGCAAGGGCATCAGCGAGGAGATGTATGCCGGAAAGCAGCCGGTCGCGGATACCTTCGTGCACCCGCTGGACTGGGTGCACACCGACGACATCCGCCACTATCCCTACGATCCCACCGCAGCGCGGGCGCTGCTCGACGCCGCGGGCTGGCATCCAGCGCCCGACGGCATCCGCGTCAACGCCAGCGGCAAGCGCCTTTCCCTCGACCTCTCCACCACCTCGGGCAATCGCGGCCGCGAGCTCCTGGAGCAGATCCTGCAGAGCGAGTGGCGACAGGTCGGCGTCGAGGTGCATCTGCGCAACCAGCCCGCCCGGGTGCTGTTCGGCGACACCCTGCGCCACCGCGACTTCGACATGAGCCTCTTCGCCTGGGTGAGCGCGCCGGAGAACGTGCCGCGCAGCACGCTCTTCTCCGACGAGATTCCGACCGCCGCCAACGGCTGGAGCGGACAGAACCTGATCGGCTACCGCAATCCCGAGGCGGATCGCCTGATCTCGGCGATCGAGCGCACTCTCGATCGCGACAAGCGGGCCCTGCTCTGGCATCAGCTGCAGCGGCTCTACGCCGACACCCTGCCGGAGCTGCCGCTGTTCTTCCGCGCCGACGCCTACATCCTGCCGCGCTGGCTCGAGGGCGTGACGCCCACCGGCCACCTCTACATGAGCACGCTCTGGATCGAGACCTGGCGCGACGCGGGCGCGCCGGGGAATTGATGGTGGAGCGTCGGCGATACCCCCCTCCCAACCCTCCCCCTCGAGGGGGGAGGGGCAAGATGCGGCGGGAGCGAGTTTCCCCCTCCCCCCTTGAGGGGGAGGGTTGGGGTGGGGGGATCCCTCCTCGATGACCTCCTACATCCTTCGCCGCCTCGCCGAATCCCTCATCGTGCTGGCGGTGATGTCCTTCATCATCTACGGGCTCATCGGGCTGATGCCCGGCGATCCCATCGATCTCATGCTGGGCGCCGACCCGCATCTCACCGCCGCCGACGTGGCGCGGCTCAAGGCGCTGATGGGGATCGACCGGCCGCTCCTCGAGCGCTACGCCGCCTGGGCCGCGGCGGCGCTCCGCGGCGATTTCGGCTATTCCAGGCTCTACGTGGCGCCGGCGATCCAGGCGCTGCTGGCCCCGCTCGGCCGCAGCGTGCTGCTGATGGGGGTGAGCTTCCTCGCAAGCCTTAGCCTTGGCGTGGCGCTCGGCGTGCTGGCGGCGCTGCGGTCACGCTCGCTTCTCGATAACGCCATCAACCTCGCCGCCTTCGCCAGCGTCTCGCTGCCGAGCTTCTGGATCGGGCTGATGCTGATTCTGGTTTTCGCCGCGCGGCTCGGCTGGCTGCCGGCCGGCGGCATCGCCGATGTGGGCGACGGCGGGCTTCTCGACCGTGCGCGCCACCTGCTGCTGCCGGCGGCGACGCTGACCCTGGTGAGCTTCGGCACCTATGCCCGCTACATGCGCGCCGGCCTCATCGAGGTTCTGGCGCAGGACTACATCCGCACCGCGCGCGCCAAGGGCGCGAGCGAGCGCCGCATCATGCTGGGCCACGCCTTCCGCAATGCACTCTCGCCCGTGGTGACGATCGTCGCGCTCTCCTTCGGCGGCCTGTTCTCCGGCGCCCTCGTCACGGAGACGCTCTTCGCCTATCCCGGCATGGGGAAGCTCATCTACGACGCGATCCTCGGCAACGATTTCAACCTGGCGCTGGCGGCGCTGCTGTTCGCGACCCTGATGACGCTGATCTCCAACCTGGCGGCCGACATCGCTTATGCCGCCATCGACCCGCGGATCAGCCTCGGATGAACGGCCTCGGGCGCCTCTACTGGGAGCGCTTCCGCGCCAATCGCCTCGCGCTCGTGAGCGCGGCGGTGCTGCTCCTGCTGAGCGCCGCGGTGCTGGCGGCGCCCCTTCTCGCCGCGCTCACCGGGCAGGATCCGACCCTGGTCGATCTCTATCACCGGCTGGCGGCCCCTTCCCTCGCCCACCCTCTCGGCACCGACGAGCTCGGACGCGATCTGCTGCTGCGGCTGCTGGAGGGCGGGCGGATTTCCATGGCGGTCGGCATCGCCGGCGCAGTCGCCGCCGCCGTCGTCGGCACGGCGATCGGCCTCTTCGCGGGATATCGCGGCGGCGCCGCGGACGCGGTGCTGATGCGCATGACCGACGGCGTCATCGCGCTGCCGCTGCTGCCGCTCCTCATCGTGCTGGCCGCCGTCGATCTCCGGAAGCTCGGCGTGCCGGCGGAGCTCGCGCGCTCCGAGACGGCGAGCCTCTACCGGATCGTCGTGCTGGTGACCCTGGTGGGCTGGACCACGGTGGCGCGGCTGGTGCGCGGCGCGACGCTCAGCCTCAAGGCGCAGGAATTCGTGCGCGCGGCGGTGGCGCTCGGCGCCTCGCCGCTCAGGGTCATGCTCGTCCACATCCTGCCCAACCTCGCCTCGCCGATCATCGTCGCCACCATGCTCTCGGTCGGCAACGTGATCCTGCTGGAATCCGTGCTGAGCTTCCTGGGCCTCGGCATCGCACCACCGCTGGCGAGCTGGGGCGCCATGCTGTCGGGCGCCCAGGAGACCATCACGCTCGCGCCGGCGCTCGCGATCTATCCGGGCGCGCTGATCTTCCTGGTGGTGGTGGCCTGCAACCTGCTCGGCGACGGCTTGCAGGACGCGCTCGATCCGCGGACGCTCTCCCGCCGTCGCTCCTAAGCCAGCACCCGCTCCACCAGCCGCGCCCAGTAGCTGGCGCCCAAGGGCAGGACGTCGTCGTTGAAGTCGTAGTGCGAGTTATGGAGGCTCGCGCTCTTCTCGCCGTTGCCGATGAGGATGTAGCAGCCGGGCTTCGCCTTCAGCATGAAGGCGAAATCCTCCGCGCCCATGCTCGGCGTGTAGTTGCGATCGACGTTCTTCTCGCCCGCTACTTCGGCCGCGGCGGCAACGGCGATGTCGGTCTCCGCCGGGCTGTTGACGGTGGCGGGGTAGCGGCGCTGGTAGGTGACGCGCACCTTGGCGCCGTTGGCGGCGGCGACACCCTCGGCGATGCGGCGGATGCCATTCTCGATCTGATCCTGCACCTCGGGCTTGAAGGAGCGCGCGGTGCCGCGCATCACCACCTCGTCGGGGATCACGTTCCAGGTGTCGCCGCCATGCACCTGGGTCACGCTGACGACGGCGCCGTCGAGGGGATGGGTGACGCGGCTGCGGATGGTCTGCAGGCCGAGAGTGATCTGCGCCGCGGTCACCACGGGATCGATGCCGGTGTGCGGCATGGCGCCGTGGGCGCCCTTGCCCTCGACCACGATCTCGAAGGTGTCGGAGGCGGCGAGCAGCGGCCCCGGACGGACGCCGAACTGGCCCACCGGCAGGCCCGGCCAGTTGTGCATGCCGTAGACCGCCTCGACCGGGAATTTCTCGAAGAGTCCCTCCTCCAGCATGACGCGCGCGCCGCCCTCGCTCTCCTCCGCCGGCTGGAAGATGAAGTGCACGGTGCCGGCGAAATTGCGGGTCTCCGCGAGGTAGCGCGCGGCGCCCAGCAGCATGGTGGTATGGCCGTCATGGCCGCAGGCATGCATCTTGCCGTCATGGGTCGAGGAATGCCCGAAGTGGTTCTTCTCGTGCACATGGAGCGCATCCATGTCGGCACGGATCGCGATGGCGCGCCCGCCGGGACGGGATCCCTTGAGGGTGCCGACGACGCCGGTGCCGGCAAGGCCGCGATGGATCTCGATGCCGAAATCGTTGAGCCGCTTCGCCACGAACTCGGATGTCCGATGCTCCTGGAACGCGGTTTCGGGATGCGCGTGGATATCGCGCCGCCAGCCCGTGAGGTCGGCGTGGAAATCGGCGATGCGGTTCAGAATGGGCATGGAAGTCTCTCGATCAGGAAAATGGCGGCTCAGCCGATGCCGTCGCTGCCGGCGCCGCAGACGAGGGCGCAGATGCGCTCGCTCTCCCTCGGTTTATAGCGGCCGGCCAGCAGCGCGGCAACGCTGGCGGCACCGCTGAGCTCGGCGGCGACGCCGTGCTCGAACCAGAGCCAGCGCGCGGCGGCCCGCATCTCCTCGTCGCTCACCAGCACGATCTCGTCGACGTGCTTGCTGATGATCTGCAGATTGATCTCGGCGCTCATGCGCGGCGCGAGCGTGCCTGCGGCGGTGTCGATGCGCTGCAGCTCGACGAGGCGATGGGCGCGCACGCTCTCGTAGAGCGTCGGCGCGCCGGTGGGCTCGATGCCGATCACCTTGATCGAGGGCTTCATCGCCTTCACCGCAAGCGCCACGCCGGAGATGAGGCCGCCGCCGCCGATCGCCACCAGCACGGTGTCGAGATCGGGCGCCTGCTCCAGGAGCTCGAGGCCGAGGGTTCCCTGGCCGGCGATCACACGCGGGTCGGCAAAGGGATGGATGTAGGTGAGCCCCTTCTCCGCCGCTTGCGCGAGCGCGCCGCGATTGGCGTCATCCCAGACGGCGCCCTCCACCACGGTCTTGGCACTCCAAGCTTCGAGCTTGGCAATCTTCGCCGGCGGCACGCTCTTCGGCAGGAAGATCGTGGCCGGCGTCTTCGCCACATAGCCGGCATAGGCAACCGCAAGGCCGTGGTTGCCGCCCGAAGCAGTGATGATGCCGCGGCCGATCTCGGCGGGCGTGAGCGCGCTCAGCGTGTTGAGCGCGCCCCGCGCCTTGAAGGATCCGGTGACCTGCAGGCACTCGAGCTTCAGCAGCACGCGGCCCGACAGCAGCACCTTGTCGAGCTCGGCCGGGATCATCGGCGTACGGCGGACCTTGCCGGCAACGGCGGCAGCGGCGGCGCGGATCGCCGCGAGATCGGGAGTGGAGGTCACGGTTCCGAGTAAAGGAGGTCGTAGAGCGGAGTGTCACCCCCCTCCCAACCCTCCCCCTCTAGGGGGGAGGGGTGGAAAGCTGCTGCAGCGCGTTTCCCCCTCCCCCCTTGAGGGGGAGGGTTGGGGTGGGGGGTGAGGTCAGAACTCCGAAGCCGCCTCATCGCATCCCCGGCGCGATGCGCCCCTCCTCCACCGCGTGGCAGGCGACCAGCGTCGCGGCGTCGGCGCGGAGCTCCGGCCGCTCGCGCCGGCAGCGGTCGTTGGCGAAGGGGCAGCGCGGGTGGAAGGCGCAGCCCTCGGGCGGATCGATCGGGTTCGGCACCTCGCCGCCCACCGGCTGGCGCTGCCGGCCGGACATGGCGAGATCCGGAATGGTGTCGAGCAGCATGCGCGTATAGGGATGGCGCGGTGCTGCGAAGAGCGTCGCCGCATCGGCGGTCTCGACGAGACGGCCGAGATACATCACGCCGACGCGGTCGGAGATGAAATAGACCACCGCCAGATTGTGCGAGATGAAGAGGTAGGTGAGGCCGAGCCTGCGCTGCAGCTCCTTCATTAGGTTCAGGATCTGCGCCTGCACGGAGACGTCGAGCGCCGAGGTGGGCTCGTCGCAGACCAGGAACTCCGGCTCCGCCGCCAGCGCGCGGGCGATCGAGATGCGCTGGCGCTGGCCGCCGGAGAACTCGTGCGGATACTTGTCGCCATCGGCGGCGGCGAGCTTAACCTGCGCCAAGAGCTCCTCGACCCGGGCGCGGATCGCCGCGGCACCGGAGCGGAGCCCGTGAGTGCGGATCGGCTCGGCGATGATGTCGCGCACGCGCCAGCGCGGATTGAGGCTCGCGTAGGGATCCTGGAAGATCATCTGAATGCGGCGGCGGAACGGCTTCTGGTCGAGCCGGCTCTTCATCTGTGCGAGATCGGTGCCGTCGAACTCGATGGTGCCGCGGGTCGGCCGGTAGAGGCCGACGACGAGCCGCGCCACCGTGGACTTGCCGCAGCCGGACTCCCCCACCAGCGAGAAGGTCTCGCCCCGCCGGATCTGGAAGTCGACGCCATCAACCGCCTTCAGATCTAGGCGCCCGCGCCGCTCGATCAGGCGATTGAGCAGCGGCGGCGAGACGTCGAAATAGCGCGCGAGCCCGCTCGCGCTAAGGAAGGGTGTCCGGCCGCCGGCGTCAGCCATGGGCGGCCTCCTTGCGGGGAGCCGCCGCCTGGTCATAGAGCCAGCACGCGGCCTGCGTCGCTCCGGCGGGCATCAGCTCCGGCCGCTCGTGGCGGCAGCGCTCGAAGACGCGGCCGCAGCGCGGGTTGAAGGCGCATCCCCTGGGCGCGGCGCCGACCCGCGGCATGGCGCCGTCGATCTGCGCCAGCCGGTCGCGCGCGCCGCCGATGGTCGGGATCGCCCCCATCAGGCCCACCGTGTAGGGATGGCGCGGCGATTTCACCACGTCGCGCACGCTACCGATCTCGGCGACGCGTCCCGCATACATGACCGCGACGCGGTCGGCGGTCTCGGCGATGACGCCCATGTCGTGGGTCACCAGCATCACCGCGGTGCCGTGATCGCGGCAGAGCCGCTTCAGGAGCGCGATGATCTGCGCCTGGATCGAGACGTCGAGCGCGGTCGTCGGCTCGTCGGCGATGACGAGGCGCGGATTGGCAGCGAGCGCCAGCGCGATCACCACGCGCTGGCGCATGCCGCCGGAGAACTGGTGCGGATAGTGGTCGATGCGCTGCTCGGCGCCGGGAATGCCGACCTCGCGCAGGAGCGCCAGCGCGCGCTCGCGCGCGGCTCGGGCATCGAGACCGAGATGGACGCTGACCGTCTCGATGAGCTGCCGGCCCACCGTGTAGAGCGGATTGAGGCTGGTGAGCGGGTCCTGGAAGATGGCGCCGATCTCCCTGCCGCGGATGCGGCGGAGCTCCTCCGGCGGCAGGTTGTCGATGCGGCGGCCGTTGAAGAGGATGGTGCCGCCGGCGACGCGGCCGGGCGGCTCCAGCAGGCCGATGATGGCGGCGCCGGTCAGCGACTTGCCGGCACCGCTCTCGCCGACCACGCCTAGCACCTCGCCCGCTTCGATGCTGAAGGAGAGATCGTCCACCGCGCGCAGCACGCCGCGGCGCGTCGGGAACTCGACCTGCAGATGCTCGATCTCCAGGAGCGGCATCAGCGGAGCTTCGGATTGAGGGCGTCGCGCAGCCAGTCGCCCAGCAGGTTGACAGCGAGGGCGAGGCCGGCGAGCGCCAGCGAGGGAAACAGGATCATCCACCACTCGCCGGAGAACAGGAAATTCTGCCCGACGCGGATCAGCGTGCCGAGCGAGGGTTGGGTGAGCGGCAGACCGAGACCGAGGAAGGAGAGCGTCGCCTCGTTGATGATGGCGACCGCCAGGCTGATGGTGGCGATCACCAGCACCGGTCCGATCACGTTCGGGAGGATGTGGCGGAACGCGATGGTGACGGGATGGACGCCGATGACGCGCGCCGCCTGGACATATTCCTTGTTGCGCTCCACCAGCGTCGAGCCGCGCACGGTGCGCGCGAACTGCACCGCCGGCAGCACCGTGACCGCCAGCACCACCACCGAGAAGGCGATCTCGTCCTGCCTGTCGTGCGGCAGCACGCTGCGGGCGACGCCATCGATCAGGATCGCGATCAGGATCGCCGGGAAGGAGAGCAGGACGTCGCAGATGCGCATGATCAGCGTGTCGACCCAGCCGCCGGCGAATCCCGCCAGAAGACCGAGGCTGACGCCGGAGGCGAGCGCCAGCCCCACCGCCGAGAAGCCCACCAGGATCGAGACCCGCATGCCGTAGAGCACCGCCGACAGCACGTCGCGCCCCTGATCGTCGGTGCCGAGCGGATAGGTCCAGTTGCCGCCGTCCACCCAGGCGGGCGGATCGAAGGAATCGAGGATGTTGAGGCTCGCGAGGTCGAAGGGGTTGTGCGGCGCGACCCAGGAGCAGAGCAGCGCGCTGCCGCCCAGGATCAGCACCACCAGCGCCGCCACCACCGTCAGCGGCGAGCGGCGGAAGCTGTAGAAGAGATCGCTGTCGAGGGCGCGCCGGAAAGCGCCGACGGCGCGCGGCGGCGCGGCCTCGACCGGGAGATCGGCGCTCTCAGTGACCATGCGCTGCTCCCGCGCGGTCCAGGCGCAGCCGCGGGTCGACGGCGTAGTAGAGAAGATCGACGATCAGGTTGATCACCACGAAGAAGAACGCCACCAGCACCAGGTAGCAGGCCATGACGGGCACGTCGGCGAAGCCGATCGCCTGCACGATCAGGAATCCCATCCCCGGCCATTGGAACACGGTCTCGGTGATGATGGAAAAGGCGATGATCGATCCCAGCTGCAGTCCGGTAATGGTGATGACCGGCACCAGCGTGTTCTTGAGCGCGTGGCCGAAGTAGACCAGGCGGTTGGGAAGGCCGCGGGCGCGGGCGAACTTGATGTAGTCGGTGCGCAGCACCTCCAGCATCTCGGAGCGCACCAGGCGCATGATCAGCGTCATCTGGAAGAGCGCGAGCGTGATCGACGGCAGGATCAGCGCCTTGAGGCCCGAGAGCGTGAGGAAGCCGGTGGTCCAGCCGCCGATCTGCACGACATCGCCGCGGCCGAAGGACGGCAGCCAGCCCAGCATCACCGCAAAGATCCAGATCAGCAGGATGCCGGTGAGGAAGGTCGGCAGCGAGACGCCGATCAGCGACAGCGTCATGAAGAGGCGCGAGAGCCAACTCTCCGGCCTGAGGCCGGTGTAGACGCCCATCGGCAGCCCGATCAGCAGCGCGAGCAGCGCCGCGGTGAAGCTGAGCTCGAGGGTCGCCGGCAGACGCTCCGCCAGCAGCCGCTGCACCGGCCGGCCATACTGATAGGAGATGCCGAATTCGCCATGCGCCGCGCGGAGGAGGAAGCGGCCGAACTGGACGAAGAAGGGATCATCGAGGCCGAGGTCATGGCGGAGCTTGGCGCGGTCGGCGATCGGCGTGTCCTGGCCCACCATGCTGCTGATGGGATCGCCGACGTAAGAGAAGAGGCTGAAGGCAATGAAGCCGACCGCAAGCATGACGGCGATCGACTGCCCCAGGCGACGGATTACAAAGGCGATCATGCCGGCCGGCCAGGCACGCTAAAGCTGCGAGATCGAGCGGCAGCAATCGCCGCCGGCGCCGTGGCGCATACCGTGAACTCCCTGAGCGGCCCGAGTGTTTTGGTTGTAGCCGCGCGCGAACGTGCACCGCAACGCGGTGCGTTCGGAGCATAGGCGCCGAGGCGTCGCTGTCAATCTTTGCGGGATGGGGCCTTGGGAAAGGCGATCGACCGGAGGTCGCCGTCGCGCTGCTCGGACTCTCCCTTGAGGCGCAGCATGATCGCGCGCCGGTAGTCGCTGTCGATCGCAAGCCGATCGAGGTCGATGGGTCCCTGCGTATCGTCGCCGTCGTCGAACAAGCGAGGCATCTCCACCGCCGATCTGGATAGCGGCGCAGAGCATGCGGCAGCCGCGCGGGCGGCGCCACGGCGATCGCGGCTGCGCCGCTGCGCGCTCTGGACAAGCCTGTTGATAAGCGGTGGAGCGGTTTTGAAGGACCTCGGTACAGGGCTGCAGCGGCGGGATTTTTCCCACCACCTGCGACGTGGTGTCGCAGTCCGGCGGTCGCCGATGGGCAGCCCTCTGGCGCGTGCTTCAGCGTGGCATTGATGCCTCCGTGACACAGTTTGACTCAGAGGGGCACGGCATCCGATAGTGAAATCAGCCCCCACCGAGCCCCCAAGGAAAAAGCCGCCATGATTCGAGGCAATTCGGCCGCAAGTCGCGACATCGCCACCCAGTTGCATCCCTATACCAACCTCAAGAAGCACGAGACCGACGGTCCGTTGGTGCTGACCGAGGGCAAGGGCATCTACGTCACCGACGAGAACGGCAAGCAGTACATCGAGGGCCTGGCCGGACTCTGGTGCACGTCGCTCGGCTATGGCGAGGAGCGTCTGATCAAGGTCGCGACCGAACAGATGCGGAAGCTCTCCTACTCCCACATCTTCAATCACAAGTCACATGACGTCAGCATCGACCTCGCCGAGCGGCTGCTGAGCATCATGCCGGTGAAGATGTCGAAGGTGTTCTTCAACAACTCCGGCTCCGAGGCGAACGACAGCGTCGTCAAGATGGTGTGGTACTACAACAACGCCCTCGGCCGGCACCGCAAGAAGAAGATCATCGCGCGGATGAAGGGCTATCATGGCGTCACCGTGGCGGCGGCGAGCCTCACCGGGCTCCCCAACAACCACCGCGACTTCGACCTGCCGATCGCCAACATCCGCCACGCCGACTGCCCGCACTACTGGCGCTACGGCAAGCCCGGGGAGACCGAGGAGCAGTTCGCCACCCGTCTTGCCGAGAGCCTCGAGGCGCAGATCCTGCGCGAGGATCCGGAGACGGTGGCGGCCTTCATCGCCGAGCCGGTGATGGGCGCCGGCGGCGTCATCATCCCGCCGAAGACCTACTTCGAGAAGATCCAGGCGGTGCTGAAAAAGTACGACGTGCTGATGGTGGCCGACGAGGTGATCTGCGGCTTCGGGCGCACCGGCAACATGTTCGGCTCCGAGACCTTCGGCATCAAGCCGGACATCATGACCATGGCGAAGGCGCTCTCCTCCGCCTACCTGCCGATCTCGGCGACCGTCATCACCGAGGAGATCTACCAGGCCTTCGTGCGCCAGAGCGAGAAGATCGGCGTCTTCGCCCACGGCTACACCTACTCCGGCCATCCGGTGGCGGCGGCGGTGGCGAACGAGACGCTGAAGATCTACGAGGAGCGCAACATCCTCGACCACGTCCGCAAGATGTCGAAGGGCTTCATCGAAGGCGTGAAGCAGTTCGCCGACAATCCGCTCGTGGGCGAGGTGCGCGCGGTGGGCCTGGTCACCGGCATCGAGCTGGTGAAGGACAAGAAGACCAAGCAGTCCTTCGAGCCCGCCCAGGGCGTCGGCGCCATGGTAGCGAAGCGCGCCGAGGAGCACGGCCTCATCGTCCGCGCCATGGGCGACACGGTGGCGCTCTGCCCGCCCCTCGTCATCACCGAGGGCGAGATCGAGGAGATGCTGAAGCGGCTGGGCCGCGCCCTCGACGACACCGCGGTCGCGGTGCGCCGCGCCGGCCTCGCCCCGGTCGCCTGAGGCGGCTGACAGAAATCGGAAGCGCTCGGCCCGTGACGCTCACGGCCGAGCGCTTTCCGATCCGGTCTTCGTTGACGTAGAATAGACATCATGTTCCGCGATCATTCCCTGGTCCCCGCCGAGGCGATCCGCCTGGCGGCGCTCGGCTTCCTCGCCGAGGCGCCGCGGCGCTACGCCGATCTCGCGGGGGAGATCCGCCATCTCACCAGCCGCATCGTCGGCCCTTCGCCGGAGCTGATGGGAACCTCGCTCGAGCTGCTCCGCTACGAGGGTCTCGCGGAGGCCAGCGGCGGCGAGAGCATGCGCGACAATCCGGAGCTGCGGATCACGACGGCCGGCCGCCAGGCGCTGGCAGTCCTGCTCCGTGCCGGCCTGCGCGGGCCGGTCAGCGACCTCGCCAAGCTCGGCCTGGCGCTGAAGCTGCGCTTCCTGCATCACCTGCCGGAAACGGAGCAGACCGAGCAGATCGCCCAGGTGAAAGGCGCCTGGGAGGCCGAGATCGCCCGCCTCGAGGATCTCCGCGCCCACGATCCCAAGGCGCCGCCGCTCTACCGCGCCTGGCTCGACCACGACATCGCCCAGATGAAGGCGCGGCTGGCCTGGCTCGAGGCGCAGCGCCAAGCCAAGACGCCCTAGCCCGCGTTCTCGGGAGCGACTCAGAACAGGTGCTGGCCGCCGGTGATGAAGATCTCGGTGCCGGTGACGTAGGACGAGGCGTCGCTGCAGAGATAGAAGATCGTCGAGGCGACGTCCGCCGGCGTGCCCAGGCGGTTCAAGGGAATGCGCGGGATCAGCACCTCGGTCTCCGGCGACAGCATCGCGGTCTCGATCTCGCCCGGCGCCACCGCGTTGACGCGGATGCCCAAGGGTGCCAGCTCCGCTGCCATCTCGCGCGTCAGCGCCGAGAGCGCCGCCTTCGAGGTCGAATAGGCGGCGCCGGCGAAAGGATGCACCGCGTGGCCGGCGATCGAGGTCACGTTGACGATGGTGCCCTTGGCGCGGGCCAGCGGCCCGGCGAGCCCGCGCGCGAGCATGACCGGCGAGAAGAAGTTGAGCTGGAACACCTCGTGCCAGTCGGCGAGATCGGTGTTGAGCACGCCGAGCCGCTCCTTGGTCGGCGATTTCGGCGAGAGGCCGGCGTTGTTGACGAGGGCGTCGAGACCGCCCTCGCCGATGAGCGGCTTCACCTGGGCGAGGAACCCCTCGACGCTGCCGACATCGGCGAGATCCGCGGTGACATGGTCGGTCCAGAACGGGTTGCGGCCGCATTCCGGCGGCACCTCGTCGCGGGACGAGGTGATGATGCGCCAGCCCGCCTCGCTGAAGCGGCGCACGGTCGCGTGTCCGATGCCGCGGCTGGCGCCAGTGAGCAGCAAGGTCTTCTTCCGCGGTTCCATGGCCTCACCATAGGCGAGGCGTCGGCGCGAGGAAAGTAGCGGCTCCGAGGAATGATCCCGCAATTACCCCGTGGAGGTGGGAGCCTCCAACCCGGCGCCGCTAGCTCTTGCCGGCGCCGAGGCCGGGCTCCGGCCGAACCGACACCACCTTGAGCGCGTGCTCGGCCCCGCCCTCCGGGGCGCGCACCGAGACGTATTCCCCCTCGGCGAAGCGGTGATCGGCGAAGCGATGGAGATCCTCGTCGTCGGCGTCCCCCTCGGTGTAGGAGATCCGCCACTTGCCGCCCCGATGCTGGATCTGGCCGACGGAATCGCCCTCGCCTTCCCAGAATCGGTGCGCGGTCGCCACCTGCGGTGCCGCCTTCAGCGCCTTCTCGTCGATCCGGCCGTCGGCCTGCAGCGGCAGCACCAGCTCGTAGCCGTGCCGATGGCTGCCTTCCGGAAAGTCCCGGCTGCGCGCGACCTCGATGCGGACCCGCTTCCAGCTCATGCGCCGCCCCTCAATGCGCGATCAGGATCGGCAACAGGCTGGTGCCGACCACCTGCCGCGTGGCGCCGCCGAGCAGGAATTCCCGCCACGGCGCCTTGCCATAGCCGCCCATCACCAGCAGGTCGGCGCTGTCGTCGCGCGCCGCCGCGAGCAGCTGCTCGCCGACATTGACGCCGGAGACCGGCGCCAGGTGCCGCGTCGTGGCGCCGATGCCGCGCCAGGCCAGTGCCTTGACGAGCTCGGTCCCGTCGCCGCTCTCGACCGCTCCGGCGGTGAGCACGATCACCGACTTGGCATGGGCGAGGAAGGGGAGCGAGCCCGCCACCGCCCGCGCCGCCTCCGCGGAGCCGTTCCAGGCGACGGCTATGGTGGTGCCCAGCTCCTTCGGTGGATGCGCCGGCGCCAGCAGCACCGGGCGGCCGCAGCGCATCACCGTATCCTCGAGAACGTCGCTGTGCGGCTCGTCGATCACGCGATCGGAGCGCCCGAGCACGACGAGATCGAAGAGACGCGCGCGGCGCGGGATGAGCTCGCCGGCAAAGCCGGTCTCCTCGCGCCAGGAGGCCGTCGCCTCAAGCGCCATCTTGGTACCTGGCTTCACGGCGGGGGGATCGGTCCGCATCGGCAATCCCTGGGCCGCGACCGCCTTGTCGAACATCTGCTTCGAGCGCGCCGCGGCATCGGCCACTTCCTGGGCGGTGCGCTCCATCAGGTCGCCGACTACCGGCGTGCCGAAGCCGTCGCCATAGGCCAGCACTGCGTCGCGAGGGTCGGCGCGGACGTGGAAGCCCTCCAGATGTGCCTCGTGGCGCCGCGCCAGCCGCGCGGCCAGATCGAGCGCGCCCTGGCTCGCCGAGCCGCCGCTGACCGCAACGAAAATCGAGTGGATGGCCATGATCTTAATCTCCCTCGCGGCACGACGCCGCCAATATTTTGAAAGTTCGCCCGCTACGATCCTGCCGGCATTGAGCTAGGTCAATGGGCTGGAAACGCTAGCGGTGCGCCGCCTCGGCGACCGGGAACACCTGCCGCGGCTCCTCGATGCCGGCCGGGTCCTGGTGGATGATCACCTCCGAGCGGGGGAACGCCGCCAGCAGCTGCGCCTCCACCTCGTCGGAGACCCGGTGGGCTTCGGCGAGCGGCATGGCGCCATCCATCTCCAGATGCACCTGGATGAAGGCGGTCGGGCCGGATGCGCGCGTGCGCAGATCGTGCACCGCCGTCACCTCGGGGTGAGACAGCGCGATGGCACGGATGCGCGCCCGCTCCGCGTCGGGAAGCTCGTGATCCATGAGCTGCCCCACCGCCTTCTTCGCCACCTGCCAGGCGCCATAGATGATCCAGAGTCCAATCGCGATGCCGAACAGCGGATCCGCGTAGGAGAAGCCGAGGACGCCGGAGATCAGCAGCGAGACGATGACACTGCCATTCAGGATGACATCGGAGCGGTAATGCAGCTCGTCGGCGCTGACCACCAGCGAGCCGGTGTGGCGGATCACGTAACGCTGGTAGCCCACCAGCCCAAGGGTGACGACGATCGCGAGCACCATCACCGCGATGCCCAGCGCGGTATTGGCGGTGGGAACCGGCTGCAGCAGCTGGTGGGCGGCCTGAATGAAAAGAAATGTCGCCGAGCCGCCGATGAACGCCGCCTGCCCCAGCCCGGCGAGCGGCTCGGCCTTGCCGTGCCCGAAGCGATGCTCGCGATCGGCCGGCGTCACCGCCTGGCGCACCGCCAGCAGGTTGAGCACGGAAGCCGCTGCGTCCAGCAGCGAATCGAGCAGGCTCGACAGCAGGCTGACGGAATCGGTCGCGATCCAGGCGATGAGCTTCACCGCGATCATCAGCGCCGCGACCGAGACCGAGGCATAGGTCGCCCGCTTCATCAGCAGGGCGCTGCGCCCAGGGGTGCCGGCGGCCTCGACGGTCACGGGTTGAGGCGCTCCTTTCGCCAGCGACCGCCGTCCAGGCGATAGACGATGCGATCGTGCAGCCGGAATGGCCGCTCGTGCCAGAATTCGATCGCCGTCGGCACCACGCGGAAGCCCGACCAGTGCGGCGGCCGCGGCACCGGCTGGCCTTCGTAGCGCCGGCTCAGCTCGGCCACCCGGCCTTCGAGCACCGCCCGGCTCTCCAGCGGTTGCGACTGCTGGGACGCCCAGGCGCCGATCTGGCTGTCGCGCGGCCGGGTGGCAAAATAGGCGTCGGCATCGGCGAGATCCACCCGCTCCACCCTGCCCTCGATGCGCACCTGCCGGCCGAGCGATTTCCAGTAGAAGCAGAGCGCGGCTCGGGGGTTGGTGATGAGCTCCACGCCTTTGCGGCTCTCGTAGTTGGTGTAGAAGACGAAGCCGCGCTTATCGAGCTCCTTCAGGAGCACCACCCGGGCGGAGGGCGCGCCGTCCGCCGCCGTCGAGGCGAGCGTCATGGCGTTGGCATCCCTGGGCTCGCTGCCGCGCGCCTCGGCATACCATTGCTCGAACTCCTCGAACGGCTCCTCGTATCGGACAGATTCCACCGCACCCTCGCTGTCGATGTTCTGGCGTGGCCGCCCGGACTGTGCCCGACCCGCAACGGGATCGCGGCTTCCGGCGACGCCGCATCATAGCGGAGCAGGGTTAAATTGCCGCGTCCTTTGCCTCTCGGCCCCGTGAATGGCAGCCTTGCTCGCGCTGACCGGGGCGGGAAGAGTGATGTCACCGCTGGTTGAAGTGCCGTTGCCTGGACAAATTTCACTTGCTGAGATAGTCAAATGCGGCCATGGAGAAAAGCCCGGTCGGGAACCGGTATCGCGGAGCTTCGGCCCGCCTCGACAGAGCGTGGGCGGTGTGGCCGCTCATCTCGGCGAGCGGGGTAGCCGCAGGGGTGATGGCCGCGGGAATGCCGGCGCTGGCGCAGGGATATTATTACTATCCGGCGCCCTACTATGCTCCACCACCGCCAAGCTATGTCTATCCGCCGCCCGCCTATTATTATCCGCCGGCCGTGGTGGTGACGCCGCCGCCGGCCCAGAAAGGAGCCCCGCCGCCGCAATTCTGGTACTGGTGCGACGACCCCAAGGGCTACTATCCCAGCGTGGCGAATTGCAATCGGGCATGGCGCGAGGTGCCGGGCAGTGGTTCCGCGCCAGCGGCGCAGACCGCGCCAAAGTCAAAGTAAGGAGAGCCTTCCGTGATGCGCTTCAAGACCAAAGCCGCCTTCTGCGCCACGATCCTGGCGCTCGGTGCCTGCCAGCCGAGCCGGCCGACGGG
The DNA here is from genome assembly GCA_035507155.1 of Allostellaceae bacterium. Lineage (GTDB taxonomy): Bacteria > Pseudomonadota > Alphaproteobacteria > ATCC43930 > CGMCC-115725 > DASZHJ01. The sequence continues at coordinate 8,893 of DATJOK010000109.1, read as the reverse complement.
CCCCAGCGTCGCCGTGATGCCAGGCCCCAACAAGCCGTTCCAGGTGTTCCAGGACGACGACGCGGTCTGCCGCAGCTTCGCCGAGCGCAGCGCCGGTCCGGAGAACGAGGCCAACAACCAGGAGCTGCTGGCCGCTGGTGTCGGCACGGTCCTGGGTGCCGGACTCGGCGCCGCCATCGGCGGTGGTCGTGGCGCAGCGATCGGCGCCGGCGCGGGCGCCGTCGGCGGCACCGCCTATGGCGCGGGCCAGGCCGCGCGGACTGCGCGCACGGCGCAGCAGCGCTACGACATCGCCTATTCGCAATGCATGTACTCGCGCGGCAATCAGGTGCCGGGCTATTCGCCGCCGCCAGGTCCGCCGCCGAACTACCCGCCGCCGCCCGCCACCATCACCCCCGGCGCGCCGCCACCTCCGCCACCGCCGAAAGCGTATTAGCTCCGGCGATTTTGGGATGCGCACGCTTTGGCGGCCCGCCGAAGCGCGCGCCATAGCCATTGCGTGAACGGGAAAAGCGGACCACATATGCGGCCTGCCCGTCCCTGCACGAAATCTGAAAGATGAGAGATCCCTACACCGTCCTCGGCGTGTCTCGCACCGCCAGCGCCGATGAGCTGAAGAAAACCTATCGCAAGCTCGCCAAGAAGCTGCATCCGGACCTCAACCCCGGCAACAAGGCGACCGAGCTGCAGTTCAAGGAAGTGACCGCAGCCTACGACTTGCTGTCGGACCCCGACAAGCGCGCGCGGTTTGACCGCGGCGAGATCGATGCCGCCGGCAACGAGAAGGCGCCGCGTTACTCCTATAGCCAAGGGCCGGGCGGCGGCGCTCAGCAGGGCGCACGCGGACGCGGCGCGCCCGAAGGCTTCTCCGTCGAGGACATCCTCTCGGAGATCCTCGGCCAGGGCTTCGGCGGCGGTGGCGGTTTCGGCGGCCGCGGCGGCAGCTTCCGTCAGCGCGGCGCCGATACCCAGCACACGCTCCGCATCCCCTTCCTGGAGGCGGCGCTCGGCGGCAAGAAGCGCGTCACCCTGCCGGACGGCCGCACCCTCGACCTCACCATTCCGCCGGGCATCGAGAGCGGACAGACGCTGCGGCTCAAGGGCCAGGGCGAGCCCGGCCGCGGCGGCTCCATGGCGGGCGACGCCTATATCGAGATCGATGTCGAGCCGCATCCGCTGTTCCAGCGCAAAGGCCGCGACGTCCACGTGGAGATCCCGGTGACGCTGCAGGAGGCGGTGCTGGGCGCCAAGATCCAAGTGCCGACGGTGCATGGGCCGGTCGCGGTGCAGGTGCCGCGCGGCGCCAACACCGGCTCGATCCTCCGCCTCAAGGGCAAGGGCCTCGCCGCCGGCAAGGGCGGCAGCGGCGGCGACCAATACGTGAAGCTCCGCGTGGTGCTGCCGGATCCGCCCGATCCCGAGCTCACCCAGTTTCTCGAGCGCTGGGGCGAGAAGCACTCCTACGACGTCCGCGGCAAGCTCGGCATCGACTGAGCGCGACACCGATCGGCGGGCCACGCGTTTCACCGGACCGGCGTTTCGTGTACGATGCCCGGCCGCGCCCCGCGTTTGGCTTTTCATATGAAGGAGTTGGCAGAAGATGACTGACCCCACGCCGCTCATGGCCGGGAAACGGGGCCTGATCATGGGCGTCGCCAACGACCGCTCGCTCGCCTGGGGCATCGCCAAGGCCGTGCATGACGTGGGAGCCGAGCTCGCCTTCAGCTTCCAGGGCGAGGCGCTGGAGAAACGCGTGCGCCCGCTTGCGGCATCGCTCGGCAGCGATTTCCTGGTCGACTGCGACGTCACCAACGAGGCGAGCGTGGCCGCGGTCTTCGACGAGATCGGCCGGCGCTGGGGCCGGCTCGATTTCGTCGTGCACGCGATCGCCTTCTCCGACAAGGAGGAGCTCAAGGGGAAATACGTCGACACCACGCGCGCCAACTTCCAGCGCACCCTCGACATCTCCTGCTTCTCCTTCACCGATCTCTGCCGCCGCGCGGCGCCGCTGATGACGGAAGGCGGCAGCCTCATCACCCTCACCTATTACGGCGCCGAGCGGGTGATGCCGCACTACAACGTGATGGGCGTGGCGAAGGCCGCGCTCGAGGCGAGCGTGCGCTATCTCGCGGTCGATCTCGGCGGCCAGAACATCCGCGTCAACGCGCTCTCCGCCGGCCCCATCAAGACGCTGGCGGCTTCGGGGATCGGCGACTTCCGCTACATTCTCAAGTGGAACCAGTACAACTCGCCGCTCAAGCGCAACGTCACCATTGAGGACGTGGGCGGCGCCGGCCTCTATCTTCTGAGCCCGCTCTCCGCCGGCGTCACCGGCGAGGTCCACCACGTCGACTGCGGCTATCACGTCGTGGGCATGAAGGCGGTGGACGCGCCCGACATCTCCGTGGTCTAGCGGCCGTGGCCGGCAACAGCTTCGGCACCCTGTTCCGCTTCACCACCTGGGGCGAGAGCCACGGGCCGGCGATTGGCGCCGTCATCGACGGCGTGCCGCCGCGCATTCCCCTCGCCGAAGCCGACATCCAGCACTGGCTCGACCGGCGCAAGCCCGGCCAGTCGCGCTTCACCACCCAGCGCCGCGAGCCCGATCAGGTGAAGATCCTCTCCGGCGTCTTCGAGGGAGTGACCACCGGCACGCCGATTCAGCTCTTGATCGACAATGTCGATCAGCGCTCCAAGGACTACGGCGAGATCAAGGACCGCTTCCGGCCCGGGCACGCGGACTACACCTACTGGGCCAAGTACGGCATCCGCGACTATCGCGGCGGCGGCCGCGCCTCGGCGCGGGAGACCGCGAGCCGGGTCGCCGCCGGCGCCATCGCCCGCAAGATCCTGGGGCCGGATGTGAGCATCCGTGGCGCGGTGATCCAGATCGGCCCGCACAAGATCGACCGCGCGCGCTGGGACTGGGAGGCGGTGGAGGACAATCCCTTCTGGTGCCCGGACCGCCAGGCGGCGCAGCTCTGGGAGGGCTATCTCGACGAGGTCCGCAAGAAAGGCTCCTCCGCCGGCGCCGTCATCGAGGTGGTGGCGAGCGGCGTCCCCGCCGGGCTGGGCGAGCCGGTCTACGACAAGCTAGACGGCGACATCGCCAAGGCGCTGATGACCATCAACGCGGCGAAGGCGGTGGAGATCGGCGCTGGCTTCGCGGCGGCCGCGCTCTCCGGCGAGGAGAATGCCGACGAGATGCGGATGGAGAACGGCCGTGTCAGCTTCCTCTCCAACAACGCCGGCGGCATCCTCGGCGGCATCTCCAGCGGCCAGGACATCGTCGCGCGCTTCGCGGTGAAGCCCACGAGCTCGATCCTGACGCCGCGGCGCACCGTCGACATCCACGGCAAGGACACCGAGATCAGCACCAAGGGGCGGCACGACCCCTGCGTCGGCATCCGCGCGACACCGGTCGGCGAGGCGATGCTGGCGGTGGTGCTGGCCGACCACCTGCTGCGCCACAAGGCGCAGTGCGGATGACGAAGTTGTCAGTTTTCAGTCATCAGTTCTCAGTTCAAGCGTTAGCTTTCTGACAACTGATAACTGACGACTCAGAAGGAGTTGCCATGCCCCAGCCCGACCACATCTCCGCACTTCCGGTGCCGGACGCCAAAGCGCTCGATGCCGACGTCCAGGCGGTCTATGCGAAATGCATGGAGAAGCTGGGCCTGGTGCCGAACGTGCTCAGGGCCTACAGCTTCCATCAGCAGAAGCTGCGCAACTTCATGACCATGTACAACGAGCTGATGCTGGGCGACAGCAAGCTCAGCAAGCTCGAGCGCGAGATGATCGCCGTCGTCGTCTCCTCGGCGAACCGCTGCTACTACTGCCTCGTCGCCCATGGCCAGGCGGTGCGCCGGCTCTCCGGCGACCCCGAGCTCGGCGAAATGATGGTGCTCAATTACCGCGTGGCGAAGCTCGACCGGCGCCAACGCGCCATGCTGGATTTCGCCTGGAAGCTGACGGTGACGCCGCACCTCGTCGAGGAGCCCGACCGCGCGGCGCTGCGCGCGGCCGGCCTCTCCGCGGAGGAGATCTTCGATCTCGCCGACGTCATCGCCTTCTTCAATTTATCGAACCGGATGGCTTTCGCCCTCGACATGATGCCGAACCGCGAGTACCACCGCCTCGATCGCTGATCCCCGGAGCTTTTGCACATGCGTCGCTTCGTCGTCGGGTTTTTTGCCGTCATCGGCTTTCTCGTATTCCTTGTCGTGGTGGTCGCCGCCGGCATCGCCTACTGGGCGGCGCCGGTGACGCCGCCGGTCCCAGGGACGACGCTGCTTTCGCTCAATCTGAACCAGGGCTTTCCCGAAGCACCGCCCGCCGACGGCCTCACGCGCATCATCGGCGAAGAGCCGCTCACCATGCGCGACATGCTCGATACGCTGGAGCAAGCCGGCAACGATCCCCGCGTCAAGGGCATCTTCGCCCGCATGGGCGATGACGACATCTCGGTGGCCCAGGTGCAGGAGCTCCGCGACGCCATCGCCGCCTTCCGCGCCAAGGGCAAGTTCGCCATCGCCTATGCCGACAGCTTCGGCGAGTTCGGCCCCGGCATCCATTCCTACTATCTCGCCAGCGCCTTCGACGAGATCTGGCTGCAGCCCCAGGGGATGGTGGGCCTGACCGGCCTCAGCAGCGAGACGCCGTTCTTCCGCGGCGCCCTCGACAAGCTCGACGTCGTCCCGAGCTTCGATCATCGGTCGGAATACAAGAGCGCGATGAACTCGATCACCGACAGCAAGATGACCGGGCCGCAGCGCGAGGAGAGCGAGGAGATCGTCAAGTCGGTCTATGATCAGATCGCCCACGGTATCGCTCAGGGCCGCAAGCTCGACGAGGGGCAGATGCGCGACCTCATCGGCCATGGCCCGCTGCTCACCGAGGAGGCGCTCGCCGCCCATCTCATCGACCATATCGGCTACCGCGACGAGGCCGAGGCCGCAGCCCGCAAGCGCGCCGGCGGCGACGTCAAGGTGCTGGGTCCCGCCGCCTATCTCGACCGCGCGGGCCACCCGCACCAGAGCGGGCCGGTCGTGGCGCTGATCTACGGCACCGGCCTCATCCAGCGTGGCTCCAGCAGCAGCAACCCGCTGTCCGGCGGCGGCCTGATGGGAGCCGACACGCTGGTGCGCGCCTTCGACGACGCCTCGAAGAAGAGCGACGTGCGCGCGATCCTGTTCCGCATCGACAGCCCCGGGGGCTCGGCGACCGCCTCCGAGACGATCTGGCGGGCGGTACAGCACGCCCGCGACCGCGGCAAGCCGGTGGTCGTTTCGATGGCGAGCGTCGCCGGCTCCGGCGGCTACTACATCGCGGCGCCCGCCGACAAGATCGTCGCCGAGCCCGCGACGCTCACCGGCTCGATCGGCGTCTTCGCCGGCAAGTTCGTCACCGCCGGCCTCTGGCAGAAGCTCGGCATCAACTGGGATGCGGTGAGCCTCGGCGAGAACGCCGGCATGTTCAGCTCGATGCAGGACTTCACGCCCGCCCAGCACGCCCGCTTCGAGAGCTTCCTCGACGCGACCTATGGCGGCTTCAAGGAGCGCGTGGCGCAAGGGCGCAAGCTCAGCAGCGACGCCGTCGAGCAGGTGGCAAAGGGCCGCGTCTGGACCGGCGAGGATGCCAAGGCGCGGGGCCTCGTCGATGCGCTCGGCGGGTTCTCGACCGCTCTCGCGCTGGTCAAGCAGGCCGCCAAGATCCCCGCCGACCAGGACGTGACCCTCAAGGTCTATCCCCGTCCGGAGACCGCCCGCGAAGTGGTGGAGCGCCTCCTCGGCCGGACCCCATCGGACGAGGACACCGCCAGCGCCTTCACCGACTTCGAGCGGTCGTTGCGGATGGTCCGCGCGGTGGCGCAGCAGCTCCAGCTGGTGAGCGAGCCGCCTGGCTCGCTCACCATGTCGGAGGCGAAGGCGCCCTGAGGCATCGCCGCAAATCGCGAGGCTGATGAAAAATCCTCCGGCATGCCCGCTTTGCGGGCGGCCGGGCACGGTGCGGCGCCGAGCAGATCTCAATCGGTCGATAAAACGCCTCCTCCGACAGCGGGCTCGCGCGGCTGCGGCGGCATGGCCCGGTGTTTGCTTGAAGCAGGCACGGTGCCCGCCCTCCAGCGACAGGAGCACGCATGCCGAAGAAATTTCATCTGGGCTGGTTCACCAACTTCACCCCGGGCGAGTGGAACCATCCCTTCGCCGCCGGCCTGCCGCCGTGGGACGGCAAGTTCTACGTCGATTTCGCCCAGGCGCTGGAGCGGGCCTGCTTCGACTACATCATGCTCGAGGACACGCTGATGGTGTCCGAGGCCTATGGCGGCACCGCCGAGGCGGCGCTCAAGCATGCGATCCTGGTGCCGAAGCACGATCCCTGCCCGCTCGCGGCGCTGATCGCCGCCGGCACCTCGCGTCTGGGCGTGGTCGCCACCATGTCCACCATGGCCTATCCGCCCTTCCTGCTGGCGCGCCTCAGCGCCACCCTCGACCACATCTCGGGCGGCCGCTTCGGCTGGAACATCGTCACCAGCGGCGAGGATGCGGCGGCGCAGAACTTCGGCATGGAGAAGCTGCCGCCGCGCGAGCTCCGCTACGAGATGGCGGACGAGTACGTCGATCTCGTCCGCCGCCTCTTCGACAGCTGGGACGCGGACGCCGTCGTGCAGGATCGGACGCGCGGCTACTACGCCGACCACAGCAAGGTCCGCACCATCGACTTCGAAGGCAAGCACTTCAAGTGCCGCGGCCCGCTCAACACCGTGCGCTCGCCGCAAGGCCGCCCCGCCTTCATCCAGGCCGGCGGCTCGCCGCGCGGCCGGGAGTTCGCTGCCCGCACCGCCGATTCCATCATCGCGACGGCGAACGGCATCGAGGGCATGAAGGGCTATCGCGACGACGTCCGCAGGCGCGCCGCGGCCGCCGGCCGCAATCCCGACGACATCAAGGTGCTGTTCCTGGTCTATCCGATGCTGGGCGAGATCCGCGAGGAAGCCTATGCCAAGTACGACCGCATGGTCTCCTCGCCGCTCTTCATCGAGGCGGCCCTCACCAGCGTCTCCACCGTCACCGACATCGACTTCTCGCAATTCGATCTCGACCAGCCGCTGCCCAGGCTCACCACCAACGGCGAGCAGGGCTCCCTCGACAAGTTCGCGCAATGGGGCAGCGGCAAGACCCTGCGCCAGCTCGCCATGGAGCGCTTCAGCAGCGGCGTCGATCTCATCGGCACGCCCGACCAGGTCGCCGATCGCATGGGTGAGCTGATGGAGGCGGTGGGCGGCGACGGGTTCCTGATCAGCACACCGTTCCAGCGCGTGAGCCGCCGCGTCGTCGCCGAGATCACCGAGGGACTGATCCCCGCTCTCCAGCGCCGCGGCCTGACGCGCACCCACTACACCGAGACGACACTACGCAAGACGCTCACGGAGTTCTGAGCGCTACCGCTCGAACCAGGCCACCAGCTCGACATGGGCAGACCAGACGAACTGGTCGACCGGCGCCACGCGGGTGAGGCGATAGCCGCCGTCGGCGAGGGCGCGCGCGTCGCGGGCTAAAGTCGCCGGATTGCAGGAGACCGCCACGACGCGGGGGACGCGCGATGAGGCAAGCGCCTCCGCCTGGGCCCTGGCGCCGGCGCGCGGCGGATCGAAGAGCACGGTATCGAACCGCCGGAGCTCGTCGGCAAGCAGCGGCCGCCGCTCGAGATCGCGCACCTCGGCGCTCACCCGCTGCGCGAGACCGGCGCGTGCCGCCGCCGCGACGAGGGCGGCGATCGCCGGCCGCGCGCCGTCCACCGCATGCACCGACGCCCGCGCTGCCAGCGCGAAAGTGAAAGTGCCGAGACCGGCGTAAAGATCGGCGATGCGGGTTGCCGCGCCGGCCCCGCCGAGGACCAGCTCCGTCAGAGCGCGGTCTGCCTCTGTGCTCGCCTGCAGGAAGCTGTCGGGCGGCACCTCGACCGCGACGCCGGCAAAGACCGCGCGCGCCGGTCGCCGCTCCGCCGCCGGCGTCGGCGGCTCCCGGGGATCTGCCCGCCAAGCGAGGCGCGCGAGATCCCGCGCCGCGGCGAATTCGGCGAGGTTCTCCAGCCCCGCCATGTCCGGCACCGCCGGCAGATCGAGCAGGAGATCGACGCCGCTGTCGAGCGCCGTCAGCGTGGCGAAGCCGCTCTCGCCGGGGTGCAGCAGCCGCGAGACCAGGTCGCGCAGCGGCGCCACCAGCGCCACGAGCCCCGGATGCAGCACTGCGCACGAGCGCATGTCGACGATCGCGTTGCTCTCGCGCCCATGAAAGCCCACCAGCGGCGCCCCCTTGCGCGGCCGCAGCAGCGCCAGCCGCGCACGGCGGCGCGTGCCGGGCGGCAGGCGGAGCAGCGGCTCGACCTTATCCGCGTCGAGCCCGCGATGAGCGAGTGCGCGCCGCACCTGCGCCTCCTTCATGCGCGCATAGGCATCCTCGGCGAGGTGCTGCAGAGCGCAGCCGCCGCAAGTGCCGAAATGCGGGCAGACGGGATCCTGCCGCGCGCCGGCCTCGATCACCTCCACGAGCGCGGCCTGACGCCCCTCATCCCGTGGCTTCCCCAGCCGCACCCGCACGCGGTCGCCGGGCGCCGTGAAAGGTATGTAGACGGGCTTGCCCCGATGCTCGGCGATGCCGTCGCCGCGCGCGCCGACCCGCGTCACCCCAAGCAGCACCGTCTCGTCCGCGCTCATGCGGCGTCCCGGTGCGCGGCAACCAGGAATTCCACATTGCCCTCGGGGCCGGTGATCGGGCTCTCGGTGACGTCGTCGACAATCCAGCCGGGCTGCGCGCCGAGCCAAGCGACGATCCGCTCGCAGGCCTCCTGGCGAAGTGCGGGATCGCGCACCACGCCGCCTTTCCCGACCTTG
>DATJOK010000108.1:0-5572 GCA_035507155.1 Allostellaceae bacterium | reverse complement strand
AAGGCGCGGTGGGCGCAGTCGCCGCGCGGGCAGCTGCGGCAGGTGATGCCGATGAGGTCGGCGGCGCCCTTGGCCTCGGCCGCAAGGCCGTCGGCGTAGACGAGCTGCCCCGCGTGCTGCGCCTCGCAGCCAAGCGCGATCGAGTATTGTGCCGCGCGCAGCGGCCCGCGGTGCCAGGGCTTCGACACCGTGCGCGCGATCGAGAGATAGCGGCCGCCGTCCGGCATCTCGGCGAGCTGGGTCAGGATCTGGCCCGGCGCCTGGAAGGCGTGATGCACGTTCCAGATCGGGCAGGCGCCGCCGAAGCGGGCGAAATGCAGGCTGTTGGCGCTGAAGCGCTTGGAGACGTTGCCGGCGGCGTCGAGGCGGATCATGAAGAACGGCACGCCCTTGGCGCCCGGCCGCTGCAGGGTGGTGAGGCGGTGGCAGAGCTGCTCGAAGCTGGCACCGAAGCGGGCGGCCAGCACCGCCAGATCGTGCCGCGTCTCCGCCGCTGCCTGCAGGAAGCGCGCGTAGGGCAGCAGCACCGCGCCGGCGAAATAATTGATGAGACCGATGCGGGCGAGCGAGCGCGCGTCCTCGTCGGCGGTGTCGAGGCGCTTGAGATGTGCGTCGATCAGCGCCTGATGCTCCAGGAAGGCGATCTCGCAGGCGAGCTGGAAGGCGCGGCCCGAGGGCGGCAGCATCTCCGACAGCAGCACGCGGCCGCGATGGGGATCGTGCCGGCGGATCATCGAGCCCATGATCGTCGCCGGCATCAGCTGGGTACGGAGCTTGTGGGTGTTCTCCAGATAGCGCGCCAGCGAGGCGAAGAGCGCGTTGCCGTCGAGCGCGCCATCCTTCCAGAGCGCCTCGGCGGCGGCTTCGAGATCGGGGAAGTGATTGAGCTCCGTCTGGAAGAAATCGCGAGCCTGCTCGAGCGGCGATGTCCTGATCTTCGCGACTTCGGCGCCGCCGGCATCGGCGATCGCCTCCAGCTCCTGGCGCGCCTGGCGATAGGCGGCGTAGAGCGAGATCATCGCCTCGGCGATGCCCGGCGCCACCGCGGCGAGCTCCGCCAGGTCCTGCTTGCCGAGATCGGTGCCGCGGAAGAGCGCGTCGGTCAGCACCTCGCGCAATCCGCCGACCAGGCGCGCCTCGTCGTCCTCGGCGAAGCGCTGCAGGTCGATGCCGAAATTCTGTCCGAGCTTCAGCAGCAGGGCGAGCGTCACCGGCCGCTGATTGTGCTCGATGAGGTTGAGATAGCTGGGGGAAATGCCGAGCTGCTCGGCCATCTGCCCCTGTGACAGGGAGGACTCCCGGCGCAGGCGACGCACCTTGTGGCCGAGCATCAGCTTTTGCGCCATGTGCCTGGAATCCTTCGCAGCCACGGAAGTCTGCGGTCAGCGCCCGATTTTCACAAGAAACAAGTTTACGGACCAATCGGTAAAGAATTTACAGAGCGACCCTTTTCCGGCTGCTTGGGCGGATATTGGTGCGGCGCGTCATCGTTTCTTGGGGGATAGTCCGGCGCAACAGAGCTGCCGCAAATTCCCGAAGGAGACCGTCATGACGCCGCTCGACGAACAGAGCACCACCGCCCTCCGCAGCATCCACGCGCGCCGCTTCGACGGCATCCGCCGCGACTACGGTCCCGAGGAGGTGGCGCGGCTCGCGGGCTCGCTCAAGATCGAATACACCCTCGCCGAGCGCGGCGCGCGCCGGCTCTGGGAGCTGCTGCACACGCGGCCCTTCGTGCCCTCGCTCGGCGCCTATACCGGCAACCAGGCGATGCAGATGGTGAAAGCGGGGCTCGAGGCAATCTATCTCTCGGGCTGGCAGGTGGCGGCCGACGCCAACCTCGCGGGCCAGGTCTATCCCGACCAGAGCCTCTATCCGGCGAACTCCGTGCCGGCGGTGGTGAAGCGGATCAATCAGGCGCTGCAGCGCGCCGACCAGATCCATCACATGGAAGGAAAGACCGGCATCGACTGGTTCGCGCCGATCATCGCCGACGCCGAGGCCGGCTTCGGCGGCCCGCTCAACGCCTTCGAGCTGATGAAGGCGATGATCGAGGCGGGCGCCGCCGGCGTCCATTTCGAGGACCAGCTCGCGTCCGAGAAGAAGTGTGGCCATCTCGGCGGCAAGGTGCTGGTGCCGATCAAGAGCTTCATCCGCACCTTGAACGCGGCGCGGCTCGCCGCCGATGTCTGCGGCACCACCACCCTGGTGCTGGCGCGCACCGACGCCGAGAGCGCGCAGCTTCTGACCTCCGACATCGACGAGCGCGACCATCCCTTCATCGACCGGGATGACCGCACCGGCGAGGGCTTCTTCCGCATCCGCAAGGGCATGGGCGTCGACTACTGCATCGCCCGCGGCCTCGAATACGCGCCCTATGCGGATCTCCTCTGGTGGGAGACCTCGCGGCCGAACCTCGCGGAGGCGCGCCGCTTCGCCGAGGCGATCCAGAAGCGCTTCCCTGGCAAGATGCTGGCCTACAACTGCTCGCCCAGCTTCAACTGGAAGGCCAATCTCGACGAGGCGTCGATCGCGCGTTTCCAGGAGGAGATCGGCGCCATGGGCTACAAGTACCAGTTCATCACGCTGGCGGGGTTCCACAGCCTCAACTACGCGACATTCGAGCTGGCGCGGGCCTTCCGCGAGCGCGGCATGGCCGGCTACAGCGAGCTGCAGCAGGCGGAGTTCGCGGCCGAGCGCCACGGCTATACCGCCGTCAAGCATCAGCGCGAGGTCGGCACCGGCTACTTCGACGCGGTCAATCTGGCGGCCTCGGGCGGCCGCTCGGAGACCACCGCGCTTGGCGGCTCGACCGAAGCCGCGCAGTTCCACTGATCATCAGCACAGGAGCATCCCATGCGCAACGCTACCGCGGAGCTGCAGCAGAAATCCGCCGACTTCCACCAGCGCTTCAACGATCCCGAGCTCGACGCCTATCTCGCGGGTCTGGCTCGGACGCTCGAGACCGCCGACACGCTCTACAACCAGTTCGGCCATCTCCTGAAGCACATCCGCGCCACCGTGGCCTATCAAGTGCGTCCGACGCATCTGCGCGAAGCGATCGACCGCTCCGAGCGCTTCATGGAGAAGCTCGAGACCGAGACGGCCTAGAAGACAAGAAACGTCACCCCCGGCCTTGCGCCGGGGGCTCGACTTCTTCGCGGCGAGTGACCTGAACCATCTGAAGTCGTCATCGCCGCCCCCGGATCACAGTCCGGGGGTGACCCGGCGATCCACGCCCCGCCGCGCCACCGCCCTAAGACGTGGATGCCCGACTCAAGGCCACGAGTGTCCGGTTCGGGTTTCTGTGCCACGAGACTGAGTCCGTGCAGTGGACCTGTACCACCCGAGGTCGTCATGGCCGGGCTTGTCCCGGCCATCCACGTCTTGCCGTCGCACGGTGGCACGCCGTGGATGCCCGGCACAAGGCCGGGCATGACGATGGAGAGGCGCATCGATCCACCACTTCGACAACCGATTTCGCTGAATCGGACACTCGTGGCTCAAGGCCGGGCATGACGATGGAGAGCTTGCCGAACCGGTTTCCCCTTCGCCGGAAACCCGCTAGCCTCCTCCTCCCGCAAGCGGAGGAGGAGGCGGCGATGGCCGATCTCAAAGGCAAGACGCTCTTCATCACCGGCGCCTCGCGCGGCATCGGCCTCGCGATCGCCCTGCGTGCTGCGCGCGACGGCGCCAACATCGTGGTCGCCGCCAAGACCACCGAGCCGCATCCGAAGCTGCCCGGCACCATCTATTCCGCCGCGAAGGAGATCGAGGCGGCCGGTGGCCAGGCGCTGCCGATCCAGACCGACATCCGCTTCGAGGATCAGGTGCAGGCGGCGGTCGAGGCGGCGGTGAAGCGCTTCGGCGGTATCGACATCCTCGTCAACAACGCCAGCGCCATCAGCCTCACCGGCACGCTGGAGACGCCGATCAAGCGCTTCGACCTGATGATGGGGATCAACACCCGCGGCACCTTCCTCTGCTCCCAGGCCTGCCTGCCGGTGCTGAAGAAATCCGCCAACCCGCACATCCTGACGCTCTCGCCGCCCATCAACCTCAATCCGCGCTGGCTCGGACCGCATGTCGCCTACACCATCGCGAAATACGGCATGAGCCTCTGCGTCATCGGCATGGCGGAGGAGTTCCGCAAAGACGGTATCGCCGTCAACGCGCTCTGGCCGCGCACCATCATCGCCACCGCCGCGCTGCAGGTGATCCCCGGCGCCGAGCCGGAGCGCGGCCGCTCGCCCGACATCATCGCCGATACCGCCCACTGGATCCTGACCCAGCCGAGCCGCAGCACATCAGGCAACTTCTTCATCGACGAGGAGGTGCTGGCGCGGATGGGCGTCACCGACCTCGAGCGCTACGCGATCTCGCCGGAGAAGAAGCTCCGGACGGATATTTTCCTGGATTAGCAGGGTGCGTCCTTCGACTCGGCGTTGTCGCGCCGGCTCAGAATGAGGAAGTTCCCAGAATTCCCTCATCCTGGGCCGCGGGCGCAGCCCGCGAGTCGAAGGACGCAGGTTGCTAGTGCCGTTCCTTCGTGAGCCTGGCCGCGGTCTCGCCGGCGATGCGGCCCAAGGTCACCGCCGAGAGGAGCCCGCCGCCGCTGAGATAGCCGTCGCGCTCGGGACCGGAAAGGCCGCGCGCCGCGCCCCCGCCGGCCAGCAGGTTGGGGAGCGCCGTGCCGTTGCGGTGGAGCACCCGCGCCTCGGGGTCGATCTCGAGACCCCCCTGGGTGTGGAAGAGGGCACCGGTGACCTGCACGCCGTAGAAGGGAGGGGCGAGGGGCGGCTTGCGGGTGAAGTCGCGGCCGAAGCGATCGGTGCGGTTGCCCGCCGCCATCTCCCGGGTCTCCGCGAGTGTCTGCGCCAGCGCCTCGGCGGGAATGCCGAGGCGCGTGGCGAGGCCATCGATGTCGAGCGCGGATTTCACCGCCCCGGCCTCGACCGCCGCGCGGTAATCCTCGAAATCGAGGCCGAGCCGGTGCAGCCGCGCGTCATAGATGTCGAAGGCGACGCCACCCGGCTGATGGAGAACGTCGACGGCTTGCTCGGAATAGCCGCGGTTCTCGTTCGAGAAGCGGCGGCCGTCGCGGTTCACCTGGAAACCGCCCTCCATCATCAGCGCCCAGGTGACGAGAATGCCGTGCGGATGCGCCACCGAGCCATGCCCCTGATAGGCGCCGAGATCACGGGTGAAACCGCCGAGCGCCTCGCCCCAGCGCAGCGCGTCGCCGCGGTTGCCGGCGTGACCGAAGTAGAGCGCGTCTCCCATCTCGGGAATGTATTGCCGCACCAGCGCAGGGTCGCCGCCATAGCCGCTGCAGGCGAGCACCAGGGCCCCGCAGCCGATGCGCTCGCCGCTGCCGTCCGGCCGCTCTATCCCGACGCCGCGCACGCGCCCGTCGGGATCGGCGTAGAGCGCGGTCACCGTCGCCTCGGCCAGGATCTCGATACCGGCGGCGCTCGCCGCCGCGAGCAGCCGGTCCATGAGATCGGCGCCGGTGCGCTTCGGCGTCGCGTGCATGCGCAGCACCTGATGGCCGGCATAGAGGAAGCCCTCG
>DATJOK010000107.1:0-7935 GCA_035507155.1 Allostellaceae bacterium | reverse complement strand
CATGTCGAGTATGGCGTCAAGCTCGCCGACTACGACGCGGTGCGGGAAGCGCTGCTCTGGACCCTCGAACAGGCGCTGGGGAAAGACTGCACGCCCGCTGTCCGGGAGGCGTGGGCGGTCTGCTACGACGAACTGGCCAATGAGATGAAAGCGGCAGTCGGCGCCTGACAATCGTCTTCCTTGTCGCGGAATGAGACATTGCCTGGCGCTCAGAGAGACGACCTCGCGGCCGATCTATCCTAGTGTTCGTTCGCCTGCGGGAAAGGCGCGCGGCAGAGAAGAAGGGATTCCTGCCGTGATGTTGGGTCCCGCGCGGCCGGCTATTCGCCCGCCGCGCGGCGCATGGCGTCGCGCAAGGACTGGGGAGCGGCCCCGCAGGGCGGAGGCAAGACATCGTGAATGCCGCGCAGCAGGACCTCGTCCGGACGACTTTCGCCAGGCTGGCGGTGATGCCGGAGGTGGCCGGCGCGCTGTTCTACGAGCGGCTCTTCGCGGCCAACCCGGGCTTCCGGCCGCTGTTCAAGAACGACATGCGCATTCAGGGCGTCAAGCTGATGACCATGATGGCCATGGTCGTCTACGAATTGCCGGAGCCGGGCCGGATTCTGCCGGCGATCCGCGACCTTGCCGTCCGTCATGTCGAGTACGGCGTCAAGCTCGCCGACTACGACGCGGTGCGGGAAGCGCTGCTCTGGACCCTCGAACAGGCGCTGGGGGAAGACTTCACGCCCGGGATCCGGAACGCGTGGACGGTCTGCTACGACGAGCTCGCCGGCGAGATGAAGGCGGCGGTCAACGCCTGACGCCGATGCCGCGCGAGACGTCGTCGGTGGGGTTTGGACGACGGGTCATCGATAGCCGATGTCCCCGCGTACTTTCCCCCTGAAGACCCAGTAGGACCATCCGGCGTACATCAGGATGACCGGGAGCAGAACGAGCGTGCCGATCAAGAGGAATGCCTGCGTCCCCGGCGACGACGCCGCCTGCCACAGGGTGAAGTGAGGCGGTACGATCATCGGCCATAGGCTGATGGCGATGCCGAGGTAGGACATGAGGAAGAGCCCGATCGAGGCGGCAAACGGCGCCACCTCCCCACCTCTGCCTGCGAACGCGCGCCAGGCGGCGTAAGCGATCAGCCCCGTCACGATCGGTACCGGGGCCAGAAGGAGCGAGTTCGGCCACCCGAACCAGCGCCGGGCGACGCTCGGATCCGCGATGGGCGTCCACAAGCTCACGACCACAATCGCCGCCAGGACGCCGATGAGACAAAGGCGCCCCGCCTTGCGCGCCCAGGATTGCAGGTCCCCCTCCGTCTTGATCACCAGCCAGCCGGCGCCGAGCAGCCCGTACCCCAGCATGAGCGCCACCCCTGTCAGGACGGAAAACGGCGTGAGCCAGTCCCAGGAGCTGCCGGAGAAATTGCGGCCGCTGACGGTGAACCCTTGGATGAACGCCCCGAGCACGGCGCCTTGCGCGAAGCTCGCGAGGGCAGAACCGGCGCAGAAGCCGGTCGACCAGATCCCGCTGATCCAGGATCGCTTGAAGCGAAACTCGAACGCCACGCCGCGGAACACCAGCGCAAGCAACATCAGCAGCACCGGGAAATAGAGGGCCGGAATGATGATCGCAAAGGCGAGCGGAAACACCGACAGCAACGCAAGGCCGCCCAGGATGAGCCAGGTCTCGTTGCCGTCCCAGACCGGAGCGATCGAATTCATCACCGTGCCCCGATCCTCCGGGCGCGCCAATCCGTAAAGCATCCCGACGCCGAGGTCGAAGCCGTCCAGCAGCACGTAGAGAAAGACCCCAAGCGCCATGATGATCGTCCAAACCGGAACGAGGTCGGGGAAGCCGCTGCCCATTGCCGTCACTCCGCTGCGGAAACGTGCGGGATGCCTTCCGCCGGACGACGCGCCGGGGCGCGTTCGGCGGGGCCGTCGCGGACGATGCGGGCCAAGACGAAGAGGCCCGCCGGGTACATGACGAGATAGACCGCCATGTAGGCGAAAAGGGAGACGAGCACGTCCCGTCCGGTCAGCGACGGCGAGACCGACTGCGCCGTGCGCATCAGGCCATAGACGGTCCAGGGCTGCCGGCCGACCTCGGTGGTGGTCCAGCCGGCAAGCACCGCGACGAAACCAAGCGGCGCCGTCCACTCGCAGAGGCGGAGGAACCACCGCGTCTCGAACAGGCGCCTGCGGATGAAGAGCCAGCAGCCCAGGGCGATCACGCCCAGCATGATGAACGCGATTCCGACCATGATGCGAAACGCGAAGAACACCGGCCAGACCGGCGGCCACTGATCCGCCGGCCAGTCCTTCAGGCCCTTCACTTCGCCGCTCCAGGAATGGGTGAGGATCAGACTGCCGAGATCGGGGATCTCGACGGCATCGGTGTTCCTTGCCTGGTGCTGGTGGGGGATGGCGAAGAGGGTCAGCGGCGCGGGCGAAACCGTCTCCCACCTTCCCTCCATGGCGGCGAGCTTTGCCGGCTGGTACTCGCGGGTATTGAGGCCCTGCTGGTCGCCGAGCACGATCTGCAGAGGGACGAACAGGGCGAGAAATCCCAGGGCCATCCCCACGATCCGCCGGCCTTCGGCGTCGGCGCCGCCGCGGCGCAGGAGAAAGGCGCCGACGCCGAGCACGACGAAACCGGTCGTCACATAGAAACCGCCCACCGTATGGGCGAGCCGGTACGGAAACGAGGGATTGAAAACGATCGCAAGCCAATCGGTGGGAAAGAACCGCCCGTCCCGCATTTCATAGCCGACCGGCGTCTGCATCCAGCTGTTCGCCGAAAGGATCCAGAAGGAGGACATCAAAGTGCCAAGCGCCACCATGCAGGCGCTGAAGAAGTGCGCCCAACGAGGAACCAGGTCGCGGCCGAACAGGAGAACGCCAAGAAAGGTCGCCTCGAGAAAGAAGGCCATCAGATCTTCGTAGGCCATCATGGGCGCCATCACGTTCGCCACGGCGTCCGAGAAGCGCGACCAGTTGGTGCCGAACTGGAACGGCATGACGATGCCCGATACGACCCCCATGCCGAAGGCGACCGCAAAGATGCGCGTCCAGAAGCGCGAAATGCGGAACCAGATCTCCTCGCGGCGGAAGAAGTAGAGGCCTTCGAGGACCGCGATATAGGACGCCAGGCCGACCGTGAAGGCGGGCAGAAGGATGTGCCACGCCATCACCCATATCCACTGAAGACGGGACAGCAAAAGCGGGTCGAGCTGCATGAGGGCGCTCCGGTGGCCGACGTCGCGTCAATCGCGCTGTCGCGAGTTGCTTGGCCCCCGCCGCTTGGCGACGGCGGGGGCGTCCGGAAGCACAACTCGTCACCGGCGAGGAGCCGGACCATTGGACGAAGGTATCGTGACCCGACTGGTGTCCGAGGACGGGAGAGGGGGGCGCGCCGCAGCCACCCCCACCAATACCAAGGTATCGGCGACACCATCGTCCAATAGAGCGGGAACCCGCCGAGGCACATGCTTGATCGTCGCGATCGCCAACGAACGCATGGTCGCGATGGTCCAGGTGCCGCAGATGCGACGCCAGTCAGGGGTGCCGGATGCCGCAAGACAGTCACATGCTTCTGAAAAGCGACCCGTCGACGATCGGGTCGGCGCGCCCCAGCCAGCGGCGCAAGGCGACGACGTCATCCGACACGGCGCTCGCGCGCAGCGAAAGCCCCGAGCGCCGTCCGGGCCGACCGCCCTTCGATTCGATTATCCTGTTGCTGCAGGGCGGCGGCGCGCTTGGCGCCTATCAGGCGGGTGTCTACGAGGCGCTGGCCGAGGCTGACCTGCATCCCGACTGGACGGCGGGCATTTCGATTGGCGCCGTCAACGCCGCGATCATTGCCGGTAACCCGCCGGAGCGGCGCGTCGATCAGTTGCGCGCGTTCTGGCGGCTCATCACCCAGCCGTCGGCGACCGTGTTGGGCTTCTTCAACGGTGGGGCGCTTCCCCCCTCGGTCGGCACGGCGGCGCACCAATTGGCGAACCAGCTCAGCGCCTGGAGCGCGACTTTCCTGGGCGTCACGGGGTTCTTCGCGCCGCGTCTGCCAGGCCCCTGGCTATGGCCCGCCGGCACCGTCCAGGCGACGAGCTACTACGACACCGCACAGCTCGAGTCGGCATTGGAGCGGGTGATCGACTTCGACCGCATCAATGCCGGTGCGATGCGGCTGAGCCTCGGCGCGGTAAACGTCGCCTCGGGCAATTTCGCCCACTTCGACACGACCACGCATGTGATCCGGGCGGCGCACGTCATGGCCAGCGGCGCGCTGCCGCCAGGCTTTCCCGCGATCGAGATCGACGGCCAATATTATTGGGACGGCGGGCTGGTATCGAACACGCCCCTGCAGTGGGTGGTGCAGAACCGGCCGAAGGGGGACACGCTCGCCTTCCAGATCGACCTGTGGAATGCCCGCGGCGACCTGCCGACGACCATGGCCGAGGTTACGACACGGCAGAAGGAAATCCAGTATTCGAGCCGCACGCGCGCCTATTCGGACCAGTTCAAGCACCGGCAAATCATCCGCGGTGCGCTCGCCAGTCTGCTCGAGAAACTGCCCGCCGAGATGAAGGACCTGCCGGAGGTGCAGCTGCTGAAGGGCGAAGCCGAGCACGGCGTCCATAACCTCATCCAGCTCATCTACCGCGCGCACAAATACGAAGGCGATTCGAAGGATTACGAGTTCTCCCGCCGGAGCATGGAGGAGCATTGGCAGGCCGGATATTACGACACCGTCCGCACGCTTCGGCGCCCCGAGGTGCTCGAGCACCCGCGCAACCAGACCGGCCTGTTCATCTTCGACATCGATGGAGAGGGCCGGGAGTAGCCGCGAATCATCAACCGCACGACGACGAGGAGACCATGACAGAAGCCGAGATCCGCGAAGCCGCCTTCGCCATGCCGCTGACGAGCCCCGCCTATCCGCCCGGGCCCTATCGCTTCGTCCACCGCGAGTTCCTGAACATCACCTATCGCACCGACCCGGGACGGCTGCGCGCGGTGGTGCCGGCGCCGCTCGAGGTCGACGGCTCGATCGTCAAATACGAGTTCATCCGCATGCCGGATTCCACCGGCTTCGGCGACTACACCGAAACCGGTCAGGTCATTCCGGTCTCCTTCCGCGGCAGGAAAGGCGGCTACTCGCACTGCATGTTCCTGAACGACGAAGGTCCGCTCGCCGGCGGGCGCGAGCTCTGGGGTTTCCCCAAGAAGCTCGCGAAACCGGAATTGCGCGTCGAGACCGACACTCTCGTCGGCACCCTGGATTACGGCCACATTCGCATTGCCACCGGGACCATGGGCTACAAATTCAGGGCGGCCGACCTGGCGGCGGTGCGGGCTTCGCTGGAAGCGCCGAATTACCTGCTCAAGATCATCCCGCATGTCGACGGCCGCCCGCGCATTTGCGAGCTGGTCGAGTATTACCTCACCGACGTCGAGGTGAAGGGTGCCTGGGTCGGGCCCGGCGCGCTCGACCTGCGCTCGCACGCGCTGGCACCTCTCGCCGAGCTGCCGGTGCTCGAGGTTCTATCCGCGACCCACATCGTCGCCGACCTCACGCTCAGCCTCGGCAAGGTGGTTTACGATTATCTCGGCTGAATCGACGCAAGCGTCATGCGGCTGAAGAATGACCCTCGTGCAAGGCAGCCCCCGCGCCGTCACCGTCGCCGGGTTTCCGCTTCCCGCCTGGGCGTTTGCGCTGCGGATCTGGATCGCCATGGTCGTGGCGCTCTACGCCGCGTTCTGGCTGCAGCTCGAGAGCGCCGCGTCCGCCGCGGTCACCGTCGCCATTCTGGCCCTGCAGACGCGGGGGCAGGTCTACCAGAAGGGCATCTACTGGCTCCTCGCAACCATCTCCGGGATCGTCGCCTCGTTCGTGATCGCCGGATTGTTCCCGCAGGATCGCGTGTTTTTCCTGGTCGGCTTCGCGGGCTGGCTCGGCGTCTGCATCTACGCGGGCGGGTTGCTGGACGGCAACCGGGCCTTTGGCGCCATCCTGCCCAGCTATACGGTCGCTCAGGTCGCCGTGGCGCAGATCGACTCGCCGCAGAGTATTTTCGCGGCTGGCGTCAATCGCGGCGCGGCGATCGTGGTGGGAATTGCCGCGCTCGCCCTGGTCACCGAACTGTTCGTCGCGCCGAACCTCCATAGGGGCCTCTCCAGCAAGCTCTCGACAGCCCAGCAGCGAGTGCGGGCCTTCGCGCTCGCCGTCCTCCGTGGCGCGGGCGCGGATCCGATCCAGTCGGCGCATCTGCTGCGCGAGATCACGGCTCTCCACCCCGACATCACCGCCCTCGTCGCGGAATCGACCGGCGACCGGGCGCGAGGCGCGGCCGCTGCGAGCGCGGCCGTGGCGCTGGTCGCCGAGGTCGGCGCCGCGAGATCATTGGCATCGCTCCCCGCCAGCACGGCGCCCGCGCTTCGCAGACCGCTTGCGGAGGCCCTGGCCGACGCGCCCGGGAGCGAGACCCACGCGCTGCAGCTGCAGCTGCGCTTGCAGCAGCACGCGGGCAGCGGTTACGGGGACCCGCACGGGGCGATTTTCGCCCGTCATGCCCTGGACCTGTTGCTCGAGAACCAGCGGGCGCAAGACGCCATCGAAGACCTGCGGGCGGGCCGCCATCCGGCACGGGATATTCACGCGCCCATCTACCGCTCGCATCGGGCGGCCGCGCGCAACGGCCTGCGCGCGTTTCTGGCGGTGCTGATCTCCGAAATCCTGCTTTCCCTCGCCGGCTGGCCGTTCGCGTCGGAGGGTCTCGCCCTGCTGGCGCTCATCATCGCATTGAGCGCCAACACTCCGAATCCGCGCGCCTTCCCGGTCAATGCCGCCATCGCCGTGCCGATCGCGGCGCTGCTTGCGGGGGTGATGCAGTTCCTGATCCTCGACGGCGTCGATCAATTTCCACTTTTGGCGATCGGCATGGCGCCGGTTGTCCTCGTCACCGCCTTGCTGCTCACGGTCCCGAACCCGAGGCTGGTCTCGATTTCCTTCCTGGTGCTCATCTTCTTCCTGGTGATCTTCTCCCCGACGAATCCGCAGGTCTACAACCCCGAAGCCTTCCTGTTCACCAGCACCATGGCGATCGCGGCGGTCATCCTGGTGTTCGTCCTTCTGCAGGCCGTGCTCCCGACGTCCGCCGCGCTTCAGCGGCGCTGGTACCTGACATCGGCACGAGCCGAGATGCGCGATCTGCTGGCTGGCGGCCGGTCCCGGAGCCTGGGCGACGCGGCCCTGTTCCGGGACGCCGACCGCGTCGGGCAGCTGGCCGCGCTGCAGCCGGCCGGCGACGACGCCCGCCGTGAGGATCTCCATCAGGCTCTCGACATCTTCGCGTGCGCCGCCGCAGCGCGACGGGTCCGGACAACGCTCGCCGAGCTCACCGCCTGCACGAGTGGCGGCCTGGCTGGCGACGGCTATGCGGCCTTGGCCGCCGGCGACCCCCCTGGCCTGCGCCGGGCCGCCGCCGCTCTGGCGAGCACCGCAGCCCAGCTCGATCATGATGCCCGGGCGGCGGCTCGCGCAGCCAGCCTGACCCTGATCTGGGTCGCGCTCCTGATCGACACCAGCCCTTTTGGCCTCGATCCACGGAGATCAACCGGATCATGACGCACAGCTTCCCCGAATTGACGATCGGCGGCGTGCTCATCGCTCCTTTCGTGATCTACGCGGGTGGCGCCGTTGCCATCTTCGCCTTGCTGCGTCCCTTCCTCCGTCTCGTCGCCGTCGATCGCGCCTTCAGCAATCCGCCGATCGCAGGACTGTGCTTCTACATCCTGATTCTCGCGCTGCTCATCGTGCTGTTCTAGAGGGAGGGGGTGCTTGCCGTCGCCGCCTCCCGCTGCACCCGACCGAACGATGTCCAGGTTGGCCGAGCCTGGTCCGGCGGTGGTCGAGCACTCCGTGCTCCCGGTCGAC